>SFLN01000020.1 GCA_004554555.1 [Eubacterium] saphenum
CCAAAAACGGCGCAAACCTCACCGCAGGCAGCGTAAATATCGCTTTGTATCGCTGTTCCATTAAACTCTCCAACGCTTTTCCCGTTTTTTCAAAAAAATTTTACATTTTAACGCTTTAAAGGAAAATCTTATTGACAGAAGAAAAATTTAGTGTTATAATGTTATTGTATAGTATTTTTTGACGAACTCAGGATTTTTTTGGCATTTTCGCTAAACATCAATTCCAGCTCGCGCTCGTCAAAGCCAAATCCGCGCAGAAGCTCTATGTAATGCTTTTGGTCTGCCCACGGAGAGTCCGTTGCGAAGAGAATTTTGTCCGCGCCGTGCTTTTCGATAATCTTTTTGGCAACCTCGGGATAACGGTCGAGAACAACCGCCGTGTCCATATAAACCGGCTTTCCGCAAAGCTTTTCGAGAACCTCTTCGCCGAGGTCGCAGCCGCCCAGGTGCGCCAAAATCAGCTTGTCGTCGATAACGCCGCTCAGCTTGTCGAGAACCTCAAGCACCATATCGGGCGTGCAGTGAACGTCGTTCGGGTAGCCGACATCAATTCCCGCGTGAGTTACCGTGTAAAGTCCGCGCTTCGCCGCGCCTTCGAGTATCTTCAGCACGCGCTCGTCGTTGAAACGAACGTCCTGGTAATCCGGGTGAATTTTAATCCCGAACAGCCCCGCGTTCTTGATAAAATCAAGAATTTCATCGATATTTTCGCAGTCGGGGTGGATTGCGCCCGCGTAAATTATCCCGTCTTTGCCGTTAAGCTCGGCGGCAAGCCGGTTGATAGACTCAACCTGACGCGGGACGGTCGCAACGGGCAAAATCACCGAGTAATCAACCTCAGAGCGCTTCATACTCTCCTTCAAAGACGAAAGCGTGCCCTCGCGAAACGGCTTTACGTTGCCCTTTTCGGCAAGATACGCAATCGTCTGCGCGGCGATTTTATCGGGGAATGTGTGGGTGTGAAAATCTACTATCATTTTTAATCTCCTTTGTGTTCACTGATTTATCAAGTTAAATTATAACACATTTTCGCGGATTTTTCAATAGTTAATAAGCGGTTGGTATAACCGTTTGGAAAGGATACATAAATTTATGGAAACAATGATTATTACAGGCGCGTTTCTCGTGCTTTTCTTCGCCGTGATGATTTTCATCGGCGTCAGAAGCCGCAAGCACGCGTCAGACGTAAACGGCTTCGTTCTCGGCTCGCGGTCGGTTGGTCCGTGGCTCTCGGCGTTCGCTTACGGCACCTCTTACTTCTCCGCCGTTATCTTTGTCGGCTACGCAGGACAATTCGGCTGGAATTTCGGCGTTGCGTCCACCTGGATTGGCTTGGGCAACGCTTTCATCGGCTCGCTGCTCGCGTGGTCAATTCTCGGCAGAAGAACCCGCATTATGACGCAGCATTTGTCCAGCAAGACAATGCCCGATTTCTTCGGCGCGCGTTATAAATCGAAAAAGCTCAAAATTGCCGCTTCGGTTATCACGTTCGTGTTCCTCATTCCTTACACCGCTTCGCTCTACAACGGTCTTTCAAGACTGTTCGCGATGGCGTTTAACGGTATCGACTACACGATTTGCGTTCTTGTAATGGCGGTTCTCACGGGAATTTACGTCATCATCGGCGGCTATATGGCAACCGCCTGGAACGACTTTATTCAAGGTATGATTATGCTTATCGGCATTATCGCGGTTATCGGCGCTGTCCTCAATGACAACGGCGGTCTCGAAGCGGCAATGCAGTCCCTCGCGACCGTTGAGGGCGAGGCAGGCTGGCAGGGCGCTTACTCCTCCTTCCTCGGCCCGAATCCGCTGTTCTTGCTGTTTGTCGTGCTGCTCACGTCGCTCGGCACTTGGGGACTTCCGCAGATGGTCGGCAAGTTCTACGCTATCAAAAACGAAGACTCCATCAAAAAAGGCACCGTTATCTCCACGATTTTCGCGATTATCGTTGCGGGCGGCTGCTACTTCCTCGGCGGCTTCGGCAGACTTTATGATGTTGACGTAAAGGCAAGCGGCTTTGACGCGGTAATCCCGCAGATGCTCTCGACCCTTTCGCCCGTTATCATCGGTTTGGTTATCGTGCTGGTGCTTTCGGCTTCGATGTCAACGCTCTCCTCGCTTGTCCTCACAAGCGGCTCTTCGATTACTCTCGACCTCATCGAACCGCTCAGCAAAAAGCAGTTCGGCGAGAAGAAAAAGATGCTCATTATCCGCATCTTCATCGTTATCTTTATCGCAATTTCCGCCGCAATCGCAATCGTTCAGGCAAAGAGCAAAAATATGTTTATCGCGCAGATGATGGGCGTTTCGTGGGGCGCGCTTGCGGGTGCTTTCCTCGCGCCGTTCCTCTACGGTCTTTACTGGAAAAAGACAACCAAGGCTGCGGTTGCTTCGTCGTTTGTGTTCGGCGTTGGACTTGAAATCGTTCAGCTTCTGGTGTCGCTCGGAGTGCTCGATGTAAAGGGAATTCCCGTGCTTTCGTTCGTGTTCACAAACTCGCTTTATTCGGGCGTTTTCGCAATGCTCGGCGGTATCATCATTATCCCCATTGTGAGCCTGCTCACCCAGAAAACCCGACCCGAAAACACCGAAGAAATGTTTGTTTGCTATACCAAAACCAAAACCGTTGAGGTTACAGACAGCCTCGGCGATGACGAAAAATAATAAAATAATCTAAGGAGATTGATGTGATGAAAAAAATGATGCTCGGAAACGAGGCGGCTGCGCGCGGTCTTTACGAGGCGGGTGTTCGGGTGGTTTCGTCCTATCCCGGAACGCCCTCAACCGAAATTACCGAATACGCCGCAAAGTATGACGAAATGTACTGCGAATGGGCGCCCAACGAAAAGGTTGCCACGGAGGTTGCTTTCGGCGCGTCGCTGAGAGGTGCGCGCTCGGCTTGCGCGATGAAGCACGTCGGCTTGAACGTTGCCGCAGACCCGCTTTTCACGCTCTCTTACACGGGCGTAAACGGCGGTATGGTGCTGTTTGTCGCGGACGACCCCGCGATGCACTCCTCACAAAACGAACAGGATTCCCGCCACTACGCGATTGCCGCGAAAGTGCCGATGCTTGAGCCCGCAGACTCCGTTGAGGCAAAGGATTTCGTCAAGGAAGCGTACGAGATTTCCGAGAAATTCGACACGCCCGTTATCGTGAGAATGTGCACGAGAATTGCTCACTGCCAGAGCGCAGTAGAGCTTGAGGAGCGGAAGGAAATTCCCGTTCCCGAATATCAGAAGAACCCGCAGAAGTACATAATGGCGCCCGCAAACGCTATCAAACGTCATCCGTTCGTTGAGGAGCGCACAAGAAAGCTCGTTGAATTCGGCGAAACTTCCCCGCTCAACCGCGTTGAAAAGGGCGCTTCGAGCGAGATGGGTATTATCTGCTCGGGCACCTGCTATCAGTATGTCAAGGAAGTTTTCGGCGACAAGGTTTCCGTGCTGAAGCTCGGTCTTGTGAACCCGCTCCCCGAGAAGCTTATCCGCGATTTTGCCGCTTCGGTTGACAAGGTTTACGTTATTGAGGAGCTTGACGGTATCATTGAGCAGCATCTGAACAAGCTCGGTGTTCCCTGCACAGGAAAGGAGCTTTTCCCGCCTATCGGTGAGTTCAATCAGGCGACAATCCGCGCGGCTTTCGGTATCGAACAGCCCAAGTCGGTTGCCGCAGACACGCCTATTCCCGTGCGCCCGCCCGTAATGTGTGCAGGCTGCCCGCACAGAGGTCTTTTCTACACGCTCGCGAAGAACAAAATCACCGCGCTCGGCGATATCGGCTGCTATACCCTCGGAAGCGCAGCGCCGCTGTTCGCGCTTGACTCAACGCTTTGTATGGGCGCGTCGGTTTCCGGTCTGCACGGCTTCAACAAGGTCGGCGGCGCGGAGTCCGAGAAGAAAACCGTCTGCGTTATCGGCGACTCGACCTTTATGCACTCGGGTATGACAGGACTTGTTGACATCGCGTACAACGGCTCAAATTCAACCGTAATTATCGTGGACAACTCCATCACCGGTATGACCGGTCACCAGCAAAACCCCACAACCGGCTACAACATCAAGGGCGAGCCCGCGGCTGCCGTTAATCTCGAGGAGCTTTGCCACGCGCTCGGAATTAAGAGAGTGCGCGTTGTTGACCCGTATGATTTGAAGCAGTGCGAGGACGCGATTAAAGAGGAGCTTGCGGTCGCAGAGCCTTCGGTTATCATCTCGCGCAGACCTTGTATGCTCCTCAAATACGTCAAGCCCAAGCCCGCTCTCAAAATCAATCCCGACAAGTGCGTGGGCTGCAAGATGTGCATGAAGCTCGGCTGTCCTGCTATCAGCATCAAGGACAAAAAGGCGCGTATCGACGCTACGCAGTGCGTTGGCTGCGCGGTTTGCGAGCAGCTTTGCAAGACAAACGCTATTGAGGCTTGACGAGGGAGGTTTGTGAATATGGAAACTAAAAATGTTATGATAGTCGGAGTTGGCGGTCAAGGCAGCCTTCTCGCAAGCAAGCTCCTCGGCTTTCTTCTCACGGAGGAGGGCTATGACGTTAAGGTCAGCGAGGTTCACGGAATGAGCCAGCGCGGCGGCTCGGTTGTCACCTACGTTCGTTTCGGCGACAAGGTTTATTCGCCCGTTGTCGCTGCCGGTGAAGCGGATTTCATCGTGTCCTTCGAGAAAATCGAAGCTGCGCGCTATGCCGCTTGCCTTAAAGAAGGCGGAAAAATTGTCGTAAATATCCAGCAGATTGACCCGATGCCTGTCATCACGGGCGCTGCGGAATATCCCGAAAACGTTCTCGAGGAACTCAAGGCAAAGGGCGTTTTCGTGGACGAAATCGACGCGCTTTCTCTCGCAGCAGAAGCGGGCAGCGCGAAGGCTGTCAACATCGTGCTTATGGGCAGACTCGCGAAGTATTTCGATATCGACAAGGAAAAGTGGATTTCCGCAATCGAAAAGCTCGTTAAACCGCAGTTTGTCGAGATAAACAAAAAAGCGTTCGAGCTCGGCTATTCTATGTAATTTTTCGCTTTATGAAGCGATATTTTGAAGGAGGTTCAAAGCAAAATGCCAAATTACTACCAGCCAGAAATTGAAACGGCGTCCCGCGAGAAAATTCTCGAAATTCAGAACGAGAAAATCGTAAAGCAGGTTCGTCACGTTTACGACAACGTGAAGTACTACCGCGACCTTATGGACGCAAAGGGCGTTAAACCCGAGGATATCAAGAGCGTTGACGATATCAAAAAGCTCCCGTTCCTGTCGAAGGAGGACTTGCGTATCGCTTATCCCTACGGCTTGCTCGGAACGGATTTGAAAAACTGCGTTCGTATCCAGTCTACATCGGGTACAACGGGCAAGCGCGTTGTCGCTTTCTACACCCAGCACGATATCGAGCTTTGGGAGGACTGCTGCGCGAGAGCAATCGTTGCGGCGGGCGGCACAAACGAGGACGTTTGTCAGGTTTGCTACGGCTACGGTCTGTTTACCGGCGGTCCCGGCTTAAACGGCGGTTCGCACAAGGTCGGCTGCCTCACGCTGCCGATGTCGTCGGGCAACACCGAGCGTCAAATTCAGTTTATGATGGATTTGGGCGCGACAATTCTCTGCTGCACGCCGTCCTACGCAGCTTATCTCGGTGAAAGTCTTGCGGAAGCAGGCTACAAGCCCGAGGACAACAAGCTCAAGGCAGGTATTTTCGGTGCTGAGCCGTGGACCGAGGAAATGCGCCGCGGTATCGAGAAATCCCTCGGCATCAAGGCTTACGATATCTACGGTCTTACCGAAACCAGCGGCCCCGGCGTTTCCTTCGAGTGCGAGGAGCAGACCGGTATGCACATCAACGAGGACCACTTCTACGCTGAAATCATCGACCCCGAAACCGGCGAGGTTCTCCCCGAGGGCGAAAAGGGCGAGCTCGTTTTCACCTCTCTCGATAAGGAAGCGTTCCCGCTGCTGCGTTACAGGACGCGCGACATCTGCGTTCTTTCACGCAAAAAGTGCTCGTGCGGCAGAACTCACGTCAAGATGAGCAAGCCGATGGGCAGAAGCGACGATATGATGATTATCCGAGGCGTAAACGTGTTCCCGAGCCAGATTGAAGCAGTTCTGCTGAAGGAAGGCTACCCGCCGAACTATCAGATTATCGTTGACCGCGTAAACAACAGCGACACGCTCGATGTAAACGTAGAGCTTCCTCCCGAGCAGTTCTCCGACAAGGTAAGCGATATCCAGAATAAGGAGAAGAGCCTTGAAGCTGCGATGAGAACAATGCTCGGTATCGGTCCCAAGGTTCACCTTATGCCTCCGCACTCCGTTGAGAGAAGCGAGGGCAAGGCGAAGAGAGTTATCGACAAGCGCAAGCTGCATGATTGACGAAAGGAGCAGACTATGGCAGTAAAACAACTTACCGCGTTCATCGAAAATCAGCCCGGCAAGCTCAAGGCTATGGTTGAAGCGATTTCAAAAGCGGACGTGAACATCAGAGCCATGAGCATCGCAGACACCAAGGACTTCGGTATTCTGCGCATTATCGTTTCCGATACCGACAAGGCAAAGACTGCTCTTGCGGCAAGCTGCGTGACGTCGGTAATCGAGGTTATCGCGGTGAAAATGTCCGACAAGGCGGGCTCTCTCGCGGAAATTCTCGGCGTTTTGGACAAGGCGGGCGTGAATATCGAGTATATGTACGCGTTCACAGCTCCCGCTGATAAGGGTGCTTACGTTGTTATCCGTGTTGACGACAACGCTTCCGCTGAAAAGGTGCTCAAGGAAAACGGCATCGAAACCCTCACCGACGCGGAAATTGACAATTTTTAAACAGCTTTTCAACAATATTAACGGCGAGCCAAACGGTTCGCCGTTTTTTTGCATTTTTCAACAAATGTGAATTTATTCCACGATGTTTGGCTAAATATGTTGACTTTTTGTAAAATATATGTTAAAATATATTATGAAATATTGTAGCCTTTAGAAAAATATTAAAAGGGAGCAGGTTTTTATGGAGCTTTTGCAGGACGCCACGCAGGCTCGGCTGTTTGAAAAGCTGTCGGCGATAAGCCCGAAGAGCTTTGATGAATTCAACCGCACGGTTGGCGCAGCAGTTCAAGAATATCTGAAATCCTTTGGCGCAGTCAAGGCAGAATACACAATCTCAATTCCGTCAAATCTTCCTTTTCCCGAGAATATCCCGGGCGGCGGAGCGCTGTTCGGAGAGCTTTCGGAGCCTGCTGTTCCCGTTCGTTTGCAGAAGCTGTTCGACAGAGGCGGGCTTATCGTTTTCACCGTTTATTTCAAGGCGGGGAAAATTCTCTCGCCCGATGAACGCACGGTGGTAAACGCGGTTTTCGGGCTGGTTTTCCACATTCTTGAGGAACTCATTGACGCAAATACATACAAAAAGCTGATGATGGTTGACCTCGAAACGGGAGCGGCGACAATCAACGCTTTTATGCAGTTTGCGGGAATGCTGACCGCAACGGGACAGTCGCGCAGCTATACCGCGGTTTATTTCAATATCCGTAACTTCAAGTCTATCCACAAGTCGCTTTCGTATATCGAGGGAAACCGTGTTATGGAGCAGTACTGCCGCACGGTAACCGACGCGCTTGCCCGAAACGAAATGCTGGCAAGGCTCGGCGGTGACAATTTCGTGGCGCTGGTTCTCGACGAGCACCGCGACTATTTCCTTGACCTTATCCAGAATATGGTGATAAAATACGTCAAGGACGACCGCGTGCTCACGTTCGTTTTCGGCGCGACAATGGGTATCGCAAAGCTCACAGATGAAACAACTCCCGGCGATGTGATGATGCACATAAGCACCGCTTATCAGGCAGCGCGCGAAAAACGCACGGTTATGAGCTATTACGACCAGAAAACCGGTCTTGACATTATGGAGCGGAAGATTATTCTCTCCAACTTCCACAAGGCACTCAACGAGCACGAATTTTTCGTTATGTATCAGCCGAAGGTTGACGTGAAAACGCGAACGCTTGTCGGCGCGGAGGCGCTTGTCCGCTGGAAGCACGGCGACGGCTTCATAATGCCCGCGAGCTTTATTTCGGTGCTCGAAAAGGACGGCTGCATCTGCGCGCTCGACTTTTATATGCTCGACAAGGTGTGCCAGTTTATCCGAAAGCTCTTTGACAGCGGAGTTGAACCCGTGAAAATCTCGGTGAATTTCTCCAAGCGGCACTTGGATAACAACAAGCTGGTTGAGGAAATTGTTGAAACCATCGACAAATACGGCGTTCCGCATCACCTCATCGAAGTTGAACTCACCGAAAGCGAGGATTATCACAATCAGGACGTGATGCGGGATATCGTGGACGAGCTGAATACGCTCAATATAAAGTCCTCAATCGATGACTTCGGAACGGGCTATTCCTCTCTCGGAATGCTGAGTAATCTGCGGCTTCACGAGCTGAAGGTGAACAGAAGCTTTATCCCCGTCAACACCGAGGACGAAAACTCGAAGAGTATGCTTATGCTCAAAGGCGTCGTTAACCTCGCGAAGAGCCTCGGACTGACAATCGTTGCCGAGGGCGTGGAAACTCCCGACCAGCTCGCGCTTATCGAGAATATGGGCGTTGATATTGTTCAAGGCTATTATTTCGACAAGCCTCTCACAGAAAACGATTTTATCGCGAGAATAAAGAGAAAAGTCTATCCAAGCGAGTAAGGGATAGCAAAGGAGCGGAACAATGATAAAAACCTCATTTGGCGTCGGAAGATACCCCGAAAACCCGCGTCTTTGCGTTGAAGAGGCGGTCAAGGATTTCCGAAACCCGAAGATTATCTTCTTTTTCTCGGGTGAACAGCACTTTCGTGAATACGCTCGGCTGATAAACGAAACCTTCCCGACAACAATCTGTATGGGCTGTACAGCCTACCGCACAACCGACGCGGCAGGCTCCGAAAAAGACATCCTCAAAGCCGTGGCAATCGAGGACGGGGTTATCTGCTCGGCGGGTGTTATCGAAAAGGCGGACAATCTCGCGCTGGAGTACTCCGACAGGGTTCGGCAAAGTCTCAAAGAGGTCGGCGAAACCAAGAATACTATATGCATTGAGTTTACTATGCCGTTCAAGCGTGCCGAGGAGTACGCGCTTATGGCATTGAACAGCGTTCTGCTGAGGAATGAAATTCCCGTTATCGGCGGCACGGCGGCAAATATCGAAGCGGATACGGGTTCATCGGAGGAAGCGTATGTTTCGCTGAACGGGGAGATTTACCCGAAAGGTTGCGTGTACGCGCTTATCCACAACATTGAGGGCAGAATTTTGCTCTGCCGCGAAAATATCTACGAGCCGCTCACGGGAAAGAGCTTCACGGCAACCAAAGCCAACAGCATTACCCGAACGGTTATGACCTACAACGACGCGCCCGCCGCCGAGGTTTACGCGGGTGAGCTTGGCGTGGCGAAGGAGGATATCTCAAAGTTTTTCTTTCATTACCCGATGGGACGGCACGAGGGCGACGAGGTGTACGTCACGGCAATTCAAGACGAGGGCTCAAACGGCAGCCTCAGACATCACGCGCGCGTTTACGAGGGCACAAAAATGATGGTGATGAAAGAGGGCGACTATAAGGCAATCACCGACCGCACGATTAAAGGAGTGCTTGAGGAGATTGAAAATCCGTCGCTGGTGATGATTTTTCACTGCGTTGCGAGAACGCTGCTTTTCGAGGAGAAAAACTACCTCGACGAGTACAGCAAAAAGCTAGCAAGCGCTTTCCCGAAGCTAATCGGCTTCTCGTGTCTGGGAGAACAGCTTGGAACGAAAAATTTCAACCATACAATGATGCTTGCCGTTTTTGAGTAAGCAATAAATCAACAAACCGCGCAGCCGTAAAAATGCGCGGTTTTTGCGTAAAGGAGCGTATTTATGAAGAAAATCGGGTTGGTCGGCGGTATAGGTCCTGCGTCAACGGTGGATTATTATCTCGGCTTAATCGAGAGGTGCCGCGCGGAGCTTGGCGAGAATGTTTACCCCGAAATCGTTATCGACAGCGTGAGCTTGACCACGGCAACCGACTTTTTTGCTCAAAACGATTTTAACGGAAACGCGCAGCTTATGCTGAAAAGTCTTGCCGATTTAAAGGCAGCGGGCGCGGAAATTGCCGCAATTACCGCGAACACCGAGCATATTGTCTGGGATAAAATCAAGGATTTTTTTGAAATTCCGGTTGTGAGCATTGTCGAGGCGACCGCAGACGAAATTCTGCGCAAGGGTTACAAGCGGGTGCTGATTTTGGGCACGATTTTCACAATGAAAAGCGGACTTTACGAAAAACCGCTCGCCGAGCGCGGTATAACGCCGATTATCCCCACAGACGAGGACAAGGAGAAAATCGCAAGCTTGTTTTTCCCGAACCTTGAAAACGGGATTGTCATCGCCGAGGACAAGGCGAAAATGCTGGAAATTGTCGGGAAAATCGCCCGTGAAAACAGCGCAGACGCGGTGCTTCTCGGCTGCACGGAGCTGCCGCTGATGATAAAGGACGGCGATATCGCACTGCCGCTCCTTAACACCACGCAAATCCACATAAACGCGATTTTTGACGCGGCGAAATAACTCAAAGGCTCTCGGGGACGGGAGCTTTTTTGCGCGGATTTAACAGCCGAAATCCCCGATAACGACGCAATTTCCTAGGTTTTCAACGCGGCAAGACGGCTGCAAATTATTCTCATACATGAACAGCTTTTTTCGATATTTGCGGCGAAATATCGGGGAAAAACGTTGACAATGAGCGCGATTTGTGGTACAATATAAGGTGAATGATTTTACAATTTTGAGGTGATGAGTATGGTCTGCGGGCGCTGCGGAAAAGTATTTGACGAAACTAAACAGGATTACTGCGGCTTTTGCAGAACCGTCCACACCGAAAAGGGCGAGCCAATCCGCGATTTAAAGGGAATTCTGCGCTACATAACCAAAAAATTCGGGCGGGAAATTCTCCTCGATATACGCCGCGCCGACGCTCTTATCGCCGACTTTTTCCCGAAGGAAACCGCCGCAAGACGGCTTTGCTACGTCGCTTTGTACGACGGCTGCGCGAAAAAGCTGTACGCGGTGCGCGAGAAACCGTTTGAGGTACGCTGCGCGGCGGCAGCAAAGTGCGTGAAGTCGCTGCGCGATGAAATCGGATTGAAAGGCAGAGTTGCCGCGGAAGCTGTCGAGGCGGTCGGGTGCGCGGTCGGCTGCGAAATCTCGTTCAAGAAGAGCGAAATTCTCCCCGCCTCCGAAACCGAGGCGAAGAAAAATATCACGGACCCCGCAGAGCAATACTCCCTCGGGCGGCATTTTGACCGTATCCACGAGTACGAAAAGGCGCTCTATTGGTTCGAGAGAGCTGCTCTCCAGGACTACGGCGAGGCGCAGTGCTATATGGGCAGCTATCGCCTTGAAGGTCGCGGCGGTATACAGGACGTTGAACAGGCGCGCGAGTGGTTTGTGCGCGGAATGGAAAACGGCGTTGCCGAAGCGGAGTATATGGTCGGGTATTTTTACGCCGAGGGTATCGCCTGCAAAATTGATGAAAACAAGGCTTTTGAGTGCTTTTTGAACGCAGCGAAAATGGGCTGCGAAAATGCGATAAATATGGTCGCGCTGTGCTATGAAAACGGCGTACACGTTGCCGCGGACAAAACGCTCGCGGAAAAGTGGCGGAAATTCAAGGGAAATCGAAAAATCTTTGAAGAACCCGCCGTTGAGCCGCCCGAGCCTATCCGTGACGACGGCGAGGAGCTTTATCAGAGCGCGCGGCGCTGCCTTGCGGAAAAGGATTTCGAGGGCTCGGCGATGTTCTACAAACGCGCCGCCGAAACGGGACATATCCGCGCGATGTGCTCCTACGGAAAGTGCCTTTACACCGGCAGCGGCACCGCAAAAGACCCCGCCGAGGCTTTTCGGTGGTTTTCGAGAGCCGCCGACCTCAACTCGCCGATTGCGCAGTACAATCTCGGCGTGATGTACCTCAAGGGCGTTTACGTTCAAAAGGACATCAAAACTGCTAAAGAATACTTCGAGAAGGCTGTTCAAAATGGGCACGAGGACGCGGCGAAAATTCTCAAAAAGCTGAAATAGGTGTACGATGAAAACGCTGAAAAAATATCTTTTGCCGATAATAATGCTGGTTGTTTTTGAAACGATTGCGGTTGTGCTGTGGCTTGCCAACGACAAGATTTTCTATCTGTTCAACTTCAGCTATATCGGCTGTTCCGTTGCACTCGGGATAACTCTGTTCATTCGCGGGTTTAAGTACGCGCGGCACGTCACGCAGCTTCTCGTGGGACTTTATATGCTCGTGTACCTCGGACTTATCTGCAACGAAAATATGCAGATTGAGGGCTTTTGGTACTACCTCTTCACGGGAGTTTTCGAGGCAGCGACAATTCACTACGCAGTCGCGAAGATTGCAGGTCCGCTGCTTTTCGGGCGCGGCTGGTGCGGATACGCGTGCTGGACGGCGATGGTGCTCGACTTTCTCCCCTACAAAACCCCGAAAGCGCCGCGAAAAAAGCTCGGTTTTATCCGCTACATAACCTTTGCGGTATCGCTGGTTTTTGTCGCGTGCCTGTTTTTAGCTCACGTCGGAAACCTCGAAAAAATTATGTTCTGGAGCTTCCTTATCGGGAATATTCTGTACTACGCAAGCGGAATTATCCTCGCGTTCGTGTTCAAGGACAACCGCGCGTTCTGCAAATACATCTGCCCGATAACCGTTTTCCTGAAACCGATGAGCTGCTTCTCTCTGCTGCGGATAAGCTGTGACAAGAGCAAGTGCGTTTCCTGCGGGAAGTGCGAGAAGGTGTGCCCGATGAACGTGAAAATCACCGACAATTCCCGAAAACGCGAAAACAGCACGGAATGTATCTTGTGTATGGAATGTGTGAAAGCCTGTCCGAAAGGCGCGCTGCCTGCGGGTAAAACGAGCGCGAAATCGGAAAAATCGGAAAATGTGAATAATCAAAACTGATAAACGGAGGAAAAACAATGAAAGCAGCGGTAATTTTGACAAAATGCAAGGAAACTCACGGTCTTTTCGGAATACGCGCCGAACAGCGTGAGGACGAGGCTTGGTATGCGACTTGGGCGTTTAAGGTGTCCGAGCACACGGCTTCCCGCGAGAAATTCGGCGATACCGAAATCTCCGGCAACGTCTATGTGACAACCGAATATCCGTCCTGCCCGTACTGCGGCGCAAAGGGCTTTTTCCAGTGCAGCGAGTGCGGAAAAACAACCTGCTGGGACGGTGAAAACGAAACCGTCTGCGAGTGGTGCGGAAACGCTGCGGAAACCTCCGCCGAGGAGAATTTCGAGTCCCTCACGGGCGGCGGGTTCTGATGAACAATATCGGCAAAAGCAAATAATCGGGTGGTGTTTTTATGTTGAAGATAGGTGACAGCGTTGCTCTTGAGCTTGGCGGCTCGGCGAAAATTTTGAGCGTTCTCGGCTCGGGCGGTCAAGGCACGGTTTACAAAGCGGAGTTTGGCGGCAAGGAATACGCGCTCAAAATGTACTTCGCGAACAAGCTGAGAAGCCCCGAGCTTTTCCGCGAAAATCTCAGCCGTCTTACCGAGGATAAAATCGACGACGCGTTCGTTATGCCGCTGTATCTCACGGAGAAAATTAACGGCAGCTTCGGCTTTCTGATGAACCTTGTTCCCGAGGAGTACAAGCCGTTTTCCGATATTCTGAACGCGCGCGTAAAGCTGTCGGGGCTGTATTCCGTGGTAAATTCCGCGATTAAGATAACCGCGGCGTTCCGTGCGCTCCACAACAGTGGGAAAAGCTATCAGGACCTCAACGACGGCGGCTTTTTCATTCGCCCGACCGACGGCGACGTGCTTATCTGCGACTGCGACAACATCGCGCCCTACGGCGAGCACCTCGGAATTGCCGGAAAACCCGGCTATATGGCGCCCGAGATTGTTCGCGGGGAAAAAGCTCCCGATAAGTTCACCGACAGGTATTCGCTCGCGGTGGTGCTTTTCAGACTGCTTTTGCGCGGCGACCCGCTTGAAGGCAGCAGAGTGCTCAAGAGCGTTTGTCTGACCGAGGAAGCCGAGCGCCGTCACTACGGTTTTGAGCCGCTTTTCGTCTACGACCCCGACGACGACAGCAACCGTCCCGTGCGCGGCGTCCACAACAACATCATCAAATTCTGGCAGATTATGCCCGATTACATCAAAGAAGCGTTTGAGTTTTCGTTCACCACGGGCTTAAACGAGCCGCAGAAGCGTCTTATCGAGAAGCAGTGGCTGGATTTGCTCAAACGGCTGCGCGGTGACATCACGGCTTGCTCCTGCGGGATACAGAATTTCCTGCCCGCGATGCCCACGGATGAGGACGGAAAGCTGATTTGCCCGTGCGGAAATCACTACGCAAAGCCGCTTTCACTTGTCGGCGAAAAGAGCAGAGTGCTGCTGTTTGACGGCGCAAAGCTGTTTGACGAGGACGTAAAAGTGTGCGCGGAGGTTGTGAGGAACAAGAAAAATCCCGCGCTCTGGGGCTTGAAAAACCTCACCGAGAACGACTGGAGCTGCGTTTTGCCGAACGGTACCGAAAAAACCGTTTCCTCGGGCAGCGCCGCGCCGATTTTCACGGGAACGATAATTACTGTCGGCGAGGAAAAATATTTTCACGGGAACGATAATTACTGTCGGCGAGGAAAAATACACAATTGAGGATTAAAATGAAGATTAGAAGAGCAGAAATCGGCGATATACCGAGAATTACGGATTTGCTTTTGCAGGTGCACAAGGTTCACTCTGACAAGCGCCCCGACATCTTTCGGCGCGGCTCAAAGAAGTACACGGAGGAGGAGCTTCGCGAGATAATCGCGGATGACGAGCGCCCGATTTTCACGGCGGTGATTGACGGGAGAGTTGAAGGGTACGCGTTTTGCGTTTTTCAGCGGCACGACGACAACTCCCTTGAAAAATTCACCACGCTTTACATCGACGACCTTTGCGTTGACCAAAACCGCCGCCACGAGCATATTGGCACGGCGCTGTACAAATATGTGCTGGAGTTTGCGCGGGAAAGCGGCTGCCACAACGTCACGCTTAACGTCTGGGAGTGCAACGAGAACGCGATGAAGTTCTACGCAAGCCTCGGTCTTTCCGTGCAGAAAACCACGCTTGAACAGCTTTTGTAAGGTTTACGGGTGCAATTGATTTAGGTTTAAACTGTTGAAAATCAATGTTTATGTTGAATATCTTGTTGAAAATTAATTGTACAAATTGCACAAGTGTAAACGTTTTGATTGAGTAAATATAAGTAAAAAAACTGAAATTGGATAAATAAATCGTAAAATTTTAAAATCTCTGTTGACTAAAAAGAATATTTTGGATATACTTATATTTGGAAGGCAGAGTTCGACGAAAACGTACGGATGAAAGAGAAAAGTCCGAAAAAACGCCGAAACGCGTTCCAAAAGCAGAACAAAGGGTTATCGAAGGTTACTGCTGACAAACGAATTTTTTGGAGGTTATTGTTATGTGCATGAAAGACATTGAAGTAAAAAATCAGGTTGGTTTACACGCAAGACCTGCTACATTCTTTATCCAGAAGGCTAACGAGTACAAGTCTTCCATCTGGGTTGAAAAGGAAGAGCGCAGAGTTAACGCAAAGTCCCTGCTCGGCATTTTGTCGCTGGGTATCGTAGGCGGAGCTAAAATCCGCATCATCGCTGACGGTTCCGATGAGCAGCTCGCTGTTGACGGTCTTGTAAAGCTCGTTGAGAGCGAATTCGCTGAGTAATTTCGCTTTACAAAGCCTTTTTGACTGTCGTTCTATTTAATCAATTTTAGGGGCAGGTTTTTCTGCCCCTATGTTTTTTGTGAAAATTGAATGAAAATCGCGAAAAAGTTACAAAAAGGTTGCAAAATGGTTACAAATCTGTTATAATAGAAAACAACGGGCTCAAGCTCCCGTTTTTTTGCAAGATATACAAAAATTGAGGAAAATATTATCCCGAAAAACCGACTAAAAAGGAGGCAGAAGGTTGAGTTTACCCGAGGATAATTCCAATTTGAATTTGGACGAAAACGCCGAAAAATCGGCTGAAAATAAGATTTCGATAAAGGATATAAAAAACAAAATCTACGATTTCATCTCAAAAGCCGGCGAGTTGTTCTTTTTGGCGCTGATGAAGCTGGTGACGCTGTTTGTGCACGGTATTCTGTACTGCATCGCTGCGTTTCTCCGCGGCTTCGACCGCATCAAAAAGCACCTCGTGAGGTTCTTCAAAAAAGTCTGGAGCGTCATCTCCGCGCCGTTTGTGCGCTACATCAAGGCGTTCAAGGTCGGCAGCGCGGAAATATCCCGCGAAAAACGCGAAAGCGGCTCCAAAGCCAGCTTCGGCGCGTTTATGAGATTTCTCGGCAGAGCGATTTTCGGAAAACGCGGGCTTGCCGTCACCCTGTTCAACTACGCGCTCCCCGTGGTTTCCTGCATTTTCCTGTTCAACATCATCTCCTACGCAACAAACCAGACTTACGCGATTAAGCTCACCGTGAACGGAAACTTTGTCGGCTATATCGACGACGAAACCGTCTACACCGACGCCGAGCAAATGCTCCAGGAGCGTATAAACTACACGGGCGCAACTACGGACGTTGTGACGTTTACCCACACGTTTGAGGTGGATATGGTGGGCTACGGCTCCACGCTTTCGACTTATCAGGTTACCGACCGTATGCTTCAGCTGATGGACAAGCAGATTGAATACGGCTTCGGCGTGTACATCGGTGACTCTTACTACGGCACGCTCTACGACAACAAGAAAACCGAAAGCGCTCTCGAGGGGCTGCTCAACAACTACCGCACCGATAACCCCAAGGAAAGCGTTGTTTTTGAGAAGGAAATTCAGTTCGTGCCCGGACTTTATCTGTCCGAGAGCTTCGTAAACGAGGACTCGCTGATTTCCCTGCTCACGTCCAACAGAACCGTTGCCGCGTATTACACCGCAGTTGAGGGCGACGCGCCTGCCGCAATCGTTTCAAAGACCGGTTTGAGCTACGATGAGCTTGCGCGGCTGAACCCCGGCTTCAGCGAGAGTTCAAAAATCTTCGTCGGCGACAAGTTTATGATAACCCAGGACGAGCCTTATCTGGACGTCATCATCACCCGCGAGGAGCAGTATAACGAGATTATTCCTTATGATACGGAATACACCACCACAAACAAGCGCTTCAAGGGCGACAACCTGATTACCATACCCGGTGTGAACGGAGAAAGCGCGGTTGTCGCGAACGTTTCCTACATAAACGGCGTTGAGGTCGCGAGAAGCGTGCTTTCGAGAGTTACCCTCAAAGCGCCCGTAACCCGCATTATCGCAAAGGGAACGATGGAGCGCCCCACGGTTTCGGCTAATGCCACGACAACCGAGGCAGGCAAGTTTATCTGGCCGCTCCCGTATGGAACGGGTACTGTCGGCTACGGCTGGGGCGGTTATGTCGGTCACACGGGACAGGATATCTTGGCTCCCTACGGAACACCGATTTTCGCGGTGGACAGCGGCGTTGTCACCACAATTTACTACGAGGAGAACGCAAACTATTTCTCCTGCAACGGCGGCTACGGAAACCTCGTCGTTGTAACCCACGACAACGGTATGCAGACCTATTATGCGCACTGCAGCGCGATTTCCGATATCTATGTCGGGCAGCGCGTGACTGCGGGTGAAAATATCGCGTTTGTCGGTTCAACGGGCCGTTCCTACGGAAATCACCTGCATATCGAGGTGCATATAAACGGACGAAAGGTTGACCCCTCGCCTTATCTGTTTTAACGAACAGAATTTTGTATAATAAAACGCGCCGCGCTCTTTAAGAACGCGGCGTTATTTTGTTGAATTTTGATTAACAGCGATAATTAGTTCTGATAACAAATCTGCTCCTGTTCAAGCATCGGATAAACCACAATTTCTGCACCGTCAAGGTTTTCCTTGTTCATATCAACCGCGCTGATTTGGTGATTGTTGTAGGTGGTGTAGTAGTAAATCCCGCGCGCGCAGTCCGCACAACTCGTGTAAATCGTGATTTCGTACTTGCCGTCAGCAAGCTCGCAGCAGCCTCTCTGTTGGTCAACAGCGCCGAGAATGTGGAAAAACTGCGAAACCGCGTTATTCGGATTATCGAGCTTTGAGTTGTTCAGCACGAAAGCCGCTCGTACAAAACGCGACTCCGAGGACAGGTCGCCGGGCAGCCCGATTGCGCCCATTCCCCTGCTGTAAAGCGAAATCGGCAAATCCGCGCAGAAGCGGTTTTGCGGCTCTTTTGCCGAGAGGTTGACGTAGTTTGCGAGATTTGTGAGCTGCTGCGGGAACGGCGGGTTGTTCGCCATCACCCCGACAGGGTTGTCGTACACGAAAAAGCCGCTCTCGACGCTCTCCACGACAATCGTCCCGCTCTTGTCCGCGATTATCCAGTGCAGCCGCGCAATCGGCATTTGCTCGGAAAACTGTTCGTTTGTGAGATTGACTTTCGCGAGAAGCTCCCGCGCCTCGTCAAGATTTGCGCACTTCCCGAGCAGATACGGGATAAACTCAAAGGTCGCGAGGTTGATTTTGTCCGAAGCATTGTCGCGGTAAACAGCGTTTCCGACGAAATTCAACCCCGCCATAGCCAGTCCCTTTTCGTTCACCGCGTCATAAATCAGCGGAAATCCTCCCGCAACGTGCGCTGTTCCAACGAGCGCGTAGTGCTTGTTCAAAGCGTCTGTATTTCGGAAATTTATCGGGAAATTCCTCGGCATAACCACAATGCTTTCCCCGTAGGAAAACTCATAGTCAAGCGTTCTCCCGAAAAAAAGCCGGTCCTTTTCCGCGAGATAAGCGGCAGCTGTACACATAAAAATTCCTCCCAAATATAATCATCGCTCACGGTAGTTTTACCGCGAGCAATGAAAATTATTCTGCATTTTGCAATTCCTTTTGCTGAGAATTCATGATGAATTTCACAAAATCGTTCTTGGAAATCGCCTTTGAGAAATAGTAGCCTTGAATGAAATCGCATTTCAGATTGGAAAACGCGTCCACCATTTCCTTGGTTTCGATGCCCTCGACCACAATTTCCATATTCATATCCTTCAGCATTTTGACGGTGTTTTGCAGGAAAATCCACATTTTCGGGTTTTCCTTTTCGTCAACGAAGGATTTGTCCAGCTTCACGATTTTCAGCGGCAGCGAAACCACACGCTTCATATTCGAGTAGCCCGTGCCGAAATCGTCGAGCGAGAACTCAATTCCCGCGCGCGAGAGCTTGTTCAAATTGTCGGTCATCACGCGCTGGCTGTAAGACGCGGCGGTTTCGGTTATCTCAAGGTTTATGCTGCGCGGAGAAACGTTGTACTGCTGCATAATCGTGAGGATTTTATCGGCAAGGTCGCCGTGCATACACTGCGCAACCGACAAATTCACCTCGATATAATCCAGCCCGAGCCGCTTGAACTCGTCGCTTGAAACGAACTTGCAAACTTCCTCGAAAACAAACTCGCCGATTTTGTGGATTGCGCCGCTCTTCTCGGCAGATGTGACAATCAGCTCGGGCGAAATAAAGCCGTGCTCGTCGTCAAACAGCCTCAGAAGCGCTTCCGCTGAAACAAATCTTCCCTCCTCAACCGAATAAATCGGCTGGTAGTAAACCTGGAAGCTGCGGTTTTCGAACGCCTTTTCAATGATTTTGTTGATGTTGTTCTTAACCTCAAACGCGTCGGGGCGATAAATTTCGGACGCCTGGATAACTCTTCCCGTGTAGGGATTTTTTTCGTGAAAATCCAGCCCGAACGCCATAAGCGACTTGAAGCTCTCGATTTCTTCGGGACAGCTCGCAAGCACTATCATCGGCGAGAGATTTATGTCGAAGCCGTTGTGGCGGATTTTCATTTTCAGCTCGTTGTTAATCAGCGTAGCAAAGGTTTCGGCAAGCGTCCGCTCCTTTTCGTCAAAAACTGCCCGAAAACACCCGCTGTCGAGATAATACAGCTTGCCCTTGTTTCCGAGATTTTTGTTCAGCGAGCAAAGCTTATCTGCAATAATTTTCACAACCTCCACGCACTGCTCATAACCCAGCATCGATTGGATTGAAGCATAATTTGCGGTGTTAATCATAACAACGTGCCAGTGCTTGCCGTTTCTGAAGGAATTTTTCGCGTCGTGACCGTAAGCGGAGTACTTGTAAAGTCCCGTGTCCGTGTCCAAAAGCTCCTCGGGGCGCTGGATAACCACGCTCACTATAAACAAACTCAGAGCAACCGCAAAGCACTCGAGCATTTGAGTAGGCATAAGAATGTGCAAAATCGCCGCTGTTAGGCACAAAATCGCCATCGAAAGCAAGCCGACAATCTTGGTTTTCGTGAGCAGCCGGCGGTTTATCAGCACGATTATTCCGACCAACATAATGTACAGCACAACGCAGGCGTACAATGCATAGAACAGCGGTCCGTGCTTGTAAATTCCGTTTTCGGTGCTAAAAATCAGTCCCGTCATCGGGCTTGTTACGGTCAGCCCGAAAACAACCGCATACGGCGCAATCAGCACAACCTTTAGGACGGTTTTATTAACCAGCTTGTGCCACAAATCCAGCAGGCTGATGACGAAAAACAGGTAAATAACCGACTGCGACGAGTGAAAAACAAGATAAACCAAGTGGGTTATCGTCACCATTCCGACAAAATTACTCCAGTACACGTCGAAAGTGTTTGCCAGCACATCAAATATTGAGCTTGTCAAACAGGTGAAAATTGACGCGAGTAAAATTCTATTCGTTCTGCCTGTTGTCGCTTTTCGTACAACAACGGAGGACAACAGCAAAATCAGTATAATAATCGCGGCAATATCAAAGGAAATATTGCGCATACCGCGTCCCCCTTTTCATAAATTTGTCACTATAATCTATTGTTAATTATAACAGATTTTTCTTGAATTGTCAACAGATTTTGCGCTTTTTGACATACATTTTATTAATATAATATTTATCGAAAGCCCCAACAGCAAGCTGTCGGGGCGATTTTCACTATTCTACGATGTTGCTAATCCAAAGTCCGCGTTTAACCAGAATAAAGCCGATGATTACCTTGATGATATCGGCGGCTTGGACAATCGCGTAAATTCCGATTACCGGCAATCCCGAGAATGAACAAAGTAAAAGCGTCAGCGGTATTGTCACAACCCAGCTGAAAACGCTGTCGAAAAGGAACGTGATGAGCGTTTTGCCGCCCGAGCGCAGCGTGAAATAAAGCGCGTTCAAGAAGCCCTGCACGGGGAAATACAGCGCCGTTATCACGATAAACCACTGCCCGAGGTGCTTTATGTCGTCCGTGGTGTTGTACAAATTCGGGAAAACGCCCGAAACTCCGACCAAAATCGCCGTGAGCGCAACACAGATAACCCCCGTGAACGCCGCGAGCCTAAGCGAGCTTTTCTGCGCTTTTTCGTACTCCGACGCGCCGAGCATCTGCCCGATGACAATTCCAACCGCGTTGCCCATCGCCACAAACACAACGTTCAGCAAATTGCACAACGTGTTCGAGATGTTCAGCCCCGCGACTATATCAAGTCCGAGCGTTGAATAGGTCTGCGTAATCGCGGCAATTCCCGCCGACCAGAGAAACTCGTTGAAGAAAATCGGCAGTCCCTTTTTGATGATTTTCGCCGAAACCGCGCGCGGTACAAGCAGCGTTTTGTACGCGCCCTGTAAGAAAACGTACTTTTTGCGCTTCGCAAAGGCTACCGTCAAAACAATCGTCATCTCGACAAATCTTGCGATAACCGTGGCGATTGCCGCGCCCTTTACACCGAGCTGCGGGAAGCCAAGATTGCCGAAAATCAGCAGATAGTTGAACACAACGTCCACGACAACCGACGCTACGCCCGCCATCATCGGCATAAACGTGTCTCCCGTTTCGCGCAGGCTGCTCGCGTAAATCTGCGTTATCACAAACGGCGCCATTCCGATTAGCATAACGCCGAGATACTCCTTCGCAAGCCGCATCGTTTCCGCGGGGTCAACCTCGCCGCCCTCTCCGCGCATATACAGCCCTATCAGCGGCTCCGCGGCGAAGATAAACGCGCAAAGCCCCGCAACAAGACAAAATCCGCAAATCCAGTGCTTTATGCGAAACGTCTGCCGAAAGCCCTCGATGTTTTTCTGCCCGTAGTACTGCGCGGCGTAAATTCCCGGGCCCGAAAGTCCGCCGAAAATCGCAAGATTGAACACGAAGAAGAGCTGCCCGATAATAGAAACGGCGGTGACGGCATTTGTGCCGAGATTTCCCACCATAACGTTGTCCACCAGCCCAACCGCGTTTGTGATGCCGTTCTGAATCATCATCGGAACGGCGATTTTCAAGGTTTTCTTGTATATCAATTTTTCTTCCATTTTTTCTCCCTTTTCCTTGACAAAATTTTTTTGCCATGTTATAATTATATTGTATCTTTATATTTTCTTAACGGAGGAACTGCCTATGAAAAATGTCCTATCCTCACTCAAATTCAAGAATTTCGCGCTGCTGACGCTTGCGGGCATCATAAACGCGTTTGGAATTACGATTTTTCTCTCGCCCGTTAATCTCTACGACAGCGGTATTTCGGGAACGTCAATGCTTATCGACCAAATCACTCCCGAATATATCACGCTCTCGATAATGCTGCTTGTGCTGAATATACCGCTGTTTGCGTTCGGGCTGAAGCGGCAGGGCGCGGTGTTCACGATTTACGCGATGTACGCGGTCACGATTTACTCGGTTTCGGCTTGGCTGATAACCGACGTTCTTCCCGTTGATGTAACCTTCGCTTCTCCCCTCGCGGGACAGGATTTGCTGCTTTGCGCGCTGTTCGGAGGAGTTATCTCGGGCATCGGAAGCGGTCTGGCAATCCGTGCGGGCGGCGCAATGGACGGAATTGAGGTTATGGCGGTGATTTTCGCCAAGCGTATCGGAATAACCGTCGGCACTTTCGTGATGATTTACAACGTCATTTTGTACATACTTTGCGGAGTTATCCTCCAGAACTGGATTTTGCCGCTGTATTCGATTGTGACGTATTTCGCGGCGCTGAAAACCATTGACTTTATCGTTGAAGGTATCGACCGCGCAAAGTCCGCGATGATTATCACGACAATGCCCGATGAAATCTGCGAAAAGCTCTCCGAGGAATTCGGCACGGGCACTACCAAAATGGACTGCGAGGGCGGTTATCTGAAGCAGCCCAAAACGATAATCTATTTCGTGATAAACCGTTTTCAAATCGGCAGGCTCAAGGATATCGTTCACGGTATCGACCCCGCGGCTTACGTCACGATAACCGATGTCGCGGACGTTTTCAAGAACAATAATCATTAACGAAAGGATTTCACTTATGAAAAAAATCGCACAATTTGAGAAAGTCAGCTTAGCGCAGTTCCTTGACGGGTGCAAGCGCCCCAACGCCGAGGAAATCTACGCGAAAATTATGCTCCCGCGCCGCGCCACAACAGGCTCTGCGGGCTACGACTTTTTCGCGCCGTTTGACATTGATTTGAACGCGGGCGAAACCGCAAAAATTCCCACGGGTATCCGCGTGAAGATTGACGAGGGCTGGCTTTTGTCGCTTTACCCGAGAAGCGGGCTTGGGTTTAAGTTCCGCCTTCAGCTCGACAACACCGTTGGAATTATCGACAGCGACTACTATTTCTCCGACAACGAGGGGCACATTTTCGCGAAAATCACCAACGATTCCCGCGAAAACAAAGCCCTGC
This sequence comes from [Eubacterium] saphenum, assembly GCA_004554555.1. Lineage (GTDB taxonomy): Bacteria > Bacillota > Clostridia > Oscillospirales > Ruminococcaceae > CAG-115. Next base: position 23,743 of record SFLN01000020.1, read on the forward strand.
ACATTCCCGCCGGAGCGGGCTTTATACAGGGCATTTTTACGGAATACGGAATTACCGCTGACGACGACGCAACCGAAATCCGCAACGGCGGCTTCGGCTCTACGGGTTAAAGATTATCGTCCGTGTTGTCGTAGAAAACGTCGTTGAATTTTCCTTCATCGACAAGCTCAAAGAACACATCAACGATTTTCGGATTGAGCTGCTTTCCCGAAATTCTATGCATCTCGGCAAGAATATTGTCCTTGCTCATCTGCTTGCGGTAAGCGCGCGTTGAATTCATCGCGTCAAACGTGTCCGCAACAGTGATAATCTGCGCAACCTCGGGTATCTCGTCGCCTTTCAGTCCGCGCGGATAACCCGAACCATCGTAATACTCGTGATGATATCCCGCTCCGATTGCAAGGTCGGGGCGGATTTCTATTTCCTTGAGGATTTTAAAGCCGTTTTCCGCGTGGTGACGGATAACCTCGTACTCCTCGTTCGTGAGCCGCGAGGGTTTCCCGAGAATGCTGTCGGGAACGGCTATTTTTCCTATGTCGTGAAGAAGCCCTATATTGTAAATGTCTTCAACCTGCTGCTTGCCGTAGCCCATTCTCTCGGCAATCATCGCAGTGTAGCGCGCCACTCTGAACGAGTGACCGTTGGTGTAGGTGTCCTTTAAGTCGATGCACTTCGCAAATGCGCGTATAATCTGGTCAACGAACAGGCGGTTTTCCTCTTCCTTGCGCTTGAGGCGGCGGTTCTTGATGTTCATCGTGATGAGCATCGCCAGCATTCCCACCGCAAGAACGCCGAACACAATCAGCGCCCAAAACCAGAACTGCTCGAAAAACGCTCTTTCCTTTTCCATCTTTACGGAAACAGTCGCAGTCGGCTGTCCTGTTGTGATGTCGATGATTGAAAATCTGAACGTGTACTCGCCCGAATCAAGGTTTGTGTAGCTTATCGGCTGCAAGTCCTGTCGGGTGACGGAGATTTTGTCGTTGTCGAAGCCCTCGAGGCAATACGACAGGCGCGGGTTGGAAAAACCGAAAGTGAGCGCGTAGCCGTAGATTGTCAGACGCTTGCAGTTTGCGGGAATTTTCAGCGTTTCCCCGTCATTTATCATAACCCGCTTGTCGTCGATATCGACATACGGTACGGCAAGCTTTATTTCCGAGCCGTTTTTGCGGCGCGCGTTTATGTTGACCGCAGCAACACCCGTCTGTCCTGCGATGTAAAGCGTTCCGTCCTCGGCAAGGCAGCTGCGCGAATTTGCCGTGGCAATCGCCGGAATACCGCATTTCATATCGTAAAACGCGTACTCGATTTCACCGACCGAGATAAGCTTATCCGCATTTACAACGTAAATTCCGCTGCTGCTCAAAATCCACGCTTCATCAGAATTGTCCGTAAAAATATCGAAATTGTTGGAGTACGGGAAGTTCGTGAGAGTTTTCACGTTCTCGTCCTTCATATAGGCAAGCGAGTTGCCCGTGATAATCCAGTAGCCGCCGCGCTTTTCGTCGGGCTTTATCCGAAGAACAATCTCCGATTTCAAGCCGCCCTCCAAGCCGATTTGCTTGACAGCCTTTCCGTTTTCGACAATGAAAATACCGCCGCCGTCACTTCCGAGGTAGATTTTCCCGTTATCGCCGCCGCAAACCGTGAGGATTTCAGCGTTTCCGATGCCGCTGCTTTCATCAAGGAAATTCTCGATTTTGCCGTCCTTTATAAGGGCAACTCCGCCGCTTGTCGCCGCAGCAATCGTTCCGTCCGAAAGCTCCACAACATCGCGGACCTTCTGCGATTTCAAGCCGTTTTCGGCATTGAACGAAACAAAGTCCTTCCCGTCATAGCACAAAAGCCCGTTTGCGCCGTAGGTGCAAAGCCAGAGCTTGTTTTGCGAGTCGGTGATTATGCAGCGAATTCGTATGCCGTTCAGCAGCTCGGTGAGTTCGTTTGACTTTTGCTCGTTGTTTTCGCCGACAATGTACAGACCGCTGTCCGTGCCTATGTACAAATCGCCGTTAAACAGGCAGGTTGTGTTGACAACAACTTCGGGAAGTCCCGCAGCCTGGCTGATGTCGGTGAAATTGTTATTGACCAGCTTCATCACACCCTGCCGCGACGAAACAAACCAAACGTTGTTCTCGTAGTCCGTCATCGATTTCTCGACAGAGTTGTTCAGCGGGTAATTCTCGGCGGTGTATTTGCCGTTTTTGTTGAGTATGCCGATACCGCTGTCCGAGCAAACCCAGAAATTGTTCTCGTCAATCGCGCCGATTGAATTTATATTGGACGCGGGCTCAGCGTTTATAACGTGGAAATTCATCATCTTGTCCGTGATATTTCCGCGAATAATGTTGGATTTATCCGTGCCCAGCCAGACCACTCCCGCTTCGTATTCATCGGGAGTTATGCAGGTAACTATGCCAAAGCCCATTTCCTCGCTGCCGTAAGAAGCGGTGATTTCAAGGTTCTCCATACGAAAAAACACGCCGTCCATCGTACAGCCGTAAACCGCGCCGTCTTTGCCTGCGGTGAGCTGCTTGATGTACTTTCCGTTTATCGCCTCGTTATCGATAACCGAAAGCTCGCCTTTGTCGTTGATATAAGCAAGCTCGCTTGTTGTGCCGAAGATGATATTTCCCGCGCCGTCCTCGGTTATATCGCGAACCGAAAGCGATGAAATACCGTTTTCTCGGTTGTAGAACGTAAAGCTGCCGTTCTCGTAGAGCGCAATACCGCTGTCGTTTGTGCCAACCCAAAGACGATTTTTCGAGTCGATGAAAAGACTGTCAACGCTTGTGACACCCGTGTTCGAGTCGAAGCGCGTGAAATTCACTCCGTCATAGCGGATAAGACCGCTGTAGCTGCCGATGTAGATAAATCCATCGTCCGTCTGAACGATATCGTTTGCCTCGGACGTGGGCAAGCCGTTGGAGTTGTTGTACATAACGGCAGAATAGTTGTCCGCCTGTTTCTCCTCGGCAAAAGCGGGTTTCCCCGAGAAAAACAGCGCAATCACCATCAAAAGCGCGATAAACGCCGCAATAATCCTGTTTTTTAATCTGACCGCGCGCATTGTGTCACCTCTCAAAAACGCACCAAAAACCACTTTTTTCCACACACTTTCATTATATCACACTTCATTGATAAAGTCAACAAATTCCGCAAAATAAAAGAGCCAACTGTGTAAAAAGTTGGCTCTTGATTTCAGCCGGAAAAAGTCGGCTGAATTTGCTTTCCGTCAAGCGCGTCGAGAATGGTTTCGGGAATTTTCCTAAAATCAGCCACCAGCGAAAACGGTTTCGCAAGACAATCGTCCTGCGCCAGCGGTACAAAGTAATAATTTTTGTAATTCCGAAGCGCGCCGATGTTCTTCGCAGAGCCGGAAAGCGCGTCGTTCGTCGATACCGCAATCACCACGGGACGCTGGTTGCGAAGGTGACTTTTCACCGCCATACAGACGGGCGTGTCGGTTATCCCGACCGCAAGTTTCGCGAGAGTGTTCCCCGTACAGGGCGCGACGACGAGAACATCAAACATTTTTTTCGGACCGACGGGTTCGGTTGAGGTGATGTCGTGGAGAACCGTTTTCCCCGTTATTTCAAACATTCGCGCGGCGTTTCTCTGCGCCGTGCCGAAACGCGTGTCAAGCGAGTACGCGTTAAAGGACATTATGGGGGTTATCTCGCAGCCAAGCTCCGTTAGCTCTTCAAGCGCTTTGAACGCCTTTTCAAACGTGCAGAACGACCCGCAGACCGCAAAACCAACCCGCAGTCCCGAAAGTCTTTCAATATCGGACAATTTTATGCCCCCTTTTCAGTTTACAGTTTACAGATTACAGCTTATGCCAAACCGCGCCTGTCATCTGTAATCTATAAGCTGACGTATTTCCTCGGCGATGAATTTTCCTGCGGTTTTCGGGAAATGCTTCCCCGGAAGCCCGCCCGCCGCGATGTATTTCACGCCGTTCTTATCGCAGAGCTGTTTTTCCCGTTCACCGTCAAGCGTTGCCAGTTCCACATAAGCGCCGATATCCGAGAAAAATTCCTCCGGCAAAACGTGCGCGGGAACAGTGTTTGCGCAGTAATCAAAGCCGCCGCTTATTCCGTTTATATCAACAGCGGAAAAACCTTCAAGCTCTGCTTCGGCTCGGACAGCGGGATTTCTCGCAGCAACCGTCACTTTCGCACCGAGAGTTTTCAGATACTTTGCAAGATATTTCGCAATTCTCCCGTAACCCGTCACAAGGATTTCCGCGCCGAGCACCGCTCCGTCACCGTTCTGCGACAGAATACAAGCTGCCGCTTCCGCTGTAAGAGCTGCGTTTTTCAGCGCAAGACGCTCGCTTGCAAAATAGTTTACAAGCTCAAGGTTGTTCTCACGGCAAAGAGCTTCTAGATTATCACAAGTTCCTCCCGCGAAAACAACCGCGTCTTTCTCGGCGTATTGCAGGATAATATTGAACGTAACCGACGTTTGCGCAAGCGGCGCGTTTATGCTCTTTTTGTCTTTGGTAAGGGGAACAGGCAGGACAATCCCGCCGAATTTCCCCTGCGGTTCGGGAAAATTCCCCATAAAAAGCCGCTCGGCAGAAAGCAAATCCGCCGTGTACAACATTCTTCTGTCGCCGCCGATACACAAAATATTCATAGCTGCTCCTTAACTTGTCAACATTTCCCTATTACTCCTCAATAACATTGTATGCAAATTAAAAAGATTAGTGAAAAAAGTATTGCTTTACGGGGAAAAATATTATATAATAGAATTGTGAGAAAAAATTCGGCTGCGGAAAAGCAGACCGATTGAAAAAGGAAGGATTTTTTATGAACATTTGGCACGACGTAGCACCCGAAAGAATTACCCCTTATGATTTTCTGGCGGTTGTGGAAATCGAAAAGGGCAGCAAGAAAAAGTACGAGCTTGACAAGGAAACCGGGCTTATCCGACTGGACAGGATACTCTACACCTCCACGCACTACCCCGCAAACTACGGCTTTATCCCGAGAACGCTTGCCGACGACGGCGACCCGCTTGACGTGCTGATTTTGTGCAACGAGCCGATTGACCCGCTGGTTATCGTGCAGTGCTATGCAATCGGCGTTATCACAATGCTTGACAACGGCAAAAATGACGAGAAAATCATAGCAATCCCGTTTGAGGACCCGACCTACAACGCTTACCGCGGAATTGAGGCGCTGCCGTCGCACATTTTCGAGGAAATGCGCCATTTCTTCAGCGTGTACAAGCAGCTTGAGGGCAAGGAAACCGCGGTTAACGAGGTTATGGGGCAAAAGCAGGCGGTTGAGATTATCAAGCAGTGCATTGACAACTACAACAACACCTACGAAAACGGTGTAAAAAGGAAGTAATCAAGTGATACTTGCAAGTCAAAGTCCGAGAAGACGCGAGCTGTTGTCGCTTATCACGGAGGATTTTCGGATAATTCCCGCAAAGGGCGAGGAGATTTTGCCGGAGAAGATTTCGCCGGAAAACGCTGTCCTCACGCTGTCCGAGCAAAAGGCAGACGAGATTTACCGCGAAAATCGGGGCGAGGTTATTGTTGCGGCGGACACGATTGTGGCGATTGACGGGAAAATTCTCGGGAAGCCCGCTGATGAAAAAGACGCGTTTGCGATGCTGAAAACGCTGTCGGGGCGCGTACACGAGGTGTTCACGGGAGTTTGCGTGGTTTTCGCGAACGGTCAAAAGGAGCGGTTTTTCGAGGAAACGAAGGTTGAGTTTTACGAGCTTTCGGACGAGGAGATTGCCGATTATATCAAGACGGGCGAGCCGATGGATAAGGCGGGCGCGTATGGGATTCAGGGGAAAGGCGCGCTGCTTGTGAAGCGGATTGACGGGGATTATTACAATGTGATGGGGCTGCCGGTGGCGAGATTATTGCGCGTTCTGAACGCGGAGTTTTAACTCAGCGCACTTAAAGCACCGCGTAGCGAAAAAAGTCTTTTTGGAGGTCCAGGAACCTTTTTCTTCAGAAAAAGGTTCTTGGTCGCCGAAGGCACTCGGCACGAAGTGCCGCCACTCGCGGCGAAGCCGCGCTACTCCGCGCGGAGCGCGGCAAACGCGTAAGCAAGCGCAAAGGGGTTCAAGGGGGAAACAAGAGTTTCCCCCTTGAGGAATAGGGTTTGGGGAAAACCCCGAGGGGTGTTCCCCAAGCGATTTTTCGGGTTCGATGCCCGAAAAATCGCCCGCGCCTCCCGCAAAGCATTTCCAACGGTAAAACTCGGCATACACCGAAATCTCCCCCATAAACCAAACTTTGAATAAGAAAAAACCTCGGGGTTTTCGCCCGAGTTTTTTTGTTGGAATTACTTTGTGGTTGCTCTTATCGATTTTGTTGGCTTCGAGCCAACAAAATCGCGGGGGGAAAACTCTTGTTTTCCCCCCGTACCCCCTTTAGCGCTTTTGAACGCGTTTGCCGCGCTTCGCGCGGAGTGGTCGCTTCGCTCTAGTCCGCGGCTTCGCCGCGAGTGACGCGCTCCGCGCTTTAGTGCCTTCGGCGACCAAAAAACTTTTTCTGAAGAAAAAGTTTTCTGGACTTTCAAAAAGACTTTTTCGCTTCGCGCTCCACGGACACAAAATGCCAAAAATCCCGAGCAACACGCTCGGGACTTTCCTTATCCATTGAACTTCTTCTTATGAAACGCAATTCCAAATCCAATTCCCGAAACGCCCCCGCAAAGATGTCCAAAATGCGAAATATTATCATTAACCGCAATCCCGCTGTAAATCTCCTGCCCAAGATAAATCGCCGCAATCAATATCAGCGTCAGCGGTATCTCGCCCTTCTTCATACTCGTAAACGCGCTCAGTATTATCATCAAAAACACCAATCCCGACGCGCCAAGTATCCCCGTGTCAAAGAAAAACATATTCAGCAGCCCGCCCACAAGCGCCGTCACCGCCATCATTATCACGGTGTTCCAGCTCCCGTAATGCTGCTCGACAATCGGTCCCACAAGCAGCAGCATCGTGATGTTCCCCGCAAAGTGCGCGAAACTCGCGTGACCGAAAACATACGAGAACATTCTCAGATAAGTCAGCGGGTCAAGCAAATTCGCGTGACCGTAACACACAAAAAGCAGTCTGTTCGAGCCGTCCTGCGTGAGCATATCAATCAGCAGCGTTATCAGACAAATTATCGAAAATGTAAGAATTACAGGTGAATTGTAGGTTAGTTTTAATCTTGATTTGCTCATAAGTTCCTCTTTTCGTTACTTCAACAGCTTCTTTACTCTCTCCATCGCCTCAGCGGTCTTTTCGTGCGTGCTGAACGACGTGAGTCTGAACCAGCCGTCGCCGTTCTTTCCGAAGCCCGCGCCCGGCGTTCCGACAACCTGCACATTCGTCAAAAGCAGGTCGAAAAACTCCCAGCTTCCCATTCCGTTCGGGCACTTCAGCCACACATACGGCGAGTTTATACCGCCCGTGTACTTGATACCGATTTCATCGAGCGCGTTCATAATAATGCGCGCGTTCTCCTGATAATAAGCGATATTCTCGCGGCACTGCTTCTGCCCCTCTTCCGTGAAAACAGCCTCCGCTGCTCTCTGAACGGGATAGGAAACGCCGTTAAAGCAGCTTCCCTGACGTCTTGCCCAAAGGTCGGCAATTCTCACGTCCTCGCCCTTTGAGTCCTTTCTGACCAAATCGAACGGGATTACCGTGTAGCCGCAGCGCGTGCCCGTAAAGCTTGCAGTCTTGGACAGCGAGCAAATCTCAATCGCGCACTTTTTCGCGCCCTCAATGCAGTAAATCGAGCGCGGAATGTTGTCCTCAGTGATAAACGCCTCGTAAGCTGCGTCGTAGATGATAACCGCGCCGTTCTCCAGCGCATAGTCAACCCAAACCTTGAGCTGCTCCTTAGTGTAAGCGGAGCCTGTCGGGTTGTTCGGGGAGCAGAGGTAAATCAAATCCGCTTTGACGTTTTTGTCGGGCATTGCGTTAAAGCCGTTCTCCTCGGTTGAATCGGCGTAGATAACGCTGTTTCCGTTCATAATGTTGCTGTCAACATAAACGGGATAAGCGGGGTCGGTGACGAGAACAGTGTTTCCGCTGCCGAAAATGCTGATGATATTTCCGCAGTCGGACTTTGCGCCGTCGGAAATTCTGATTTCATCGGCGGGAACGTCCGCGCCAAAGCTCTTGTAGTAATTAGAAACCGCCTCGCGCAGGAAATCATAACCCGCGCCGCTGTCCTCGTAGCCGCGGAAGGTTTCCTTTTCACCCATTTCCTTCGCCGCTTTAACCATCGCGTCCACAACAACAGGCGCAAGCGGAAGCGTAACGTCGCCGATACCCATTCTGATAAGCTTTTTCGCTTCCTCGGGATTTTGCTCGGAATACGCCTTAATGCGCTTGGAAATCTCGATGAACAGATAATTTTTCTTTAAATTGCCGAAATTTTCGTTTAACTTTACCATTGCTAAACAATCCTCCAAAATTTTGACTTAAGGCAACCGAAATTACAAAAAATCCAAATTGCCCCATAATACTATTAAATCACAAAATTCATTTTTTGTCAAGATTAACGCGAGGATTTTTTGACAATAATATTCACATACGAGAATTAAAATCGATTTTTTGACAGAGAAAAATCACATTTGGGCAGGAGTGTGGAAAATTCCACAATTTTTTGATGGATTTTAGTGAATAGTAACAAAAAATGGCGGCAATGCGAATTTTTTTCATTTCGGGCTTTAAAAAATGTAAAAAGTATGTTATAATAATAAAGTGTGAGCAGGCGGCTTTGTGCGCCCGCACCGAATTAATACTGAATAATATTCATTTTACATATATAAAATACAATGTCCTATTTAGAGGGCAGAGGGGAATTTCTTTATGGAAAAATTTATTATAGAGGGCGGAAAAAAGCTCTCGGGCGAGGTTACCGTAAACGGCGCGAAAAACGCTGTGGTTGCAATTCTTCCCGCAACTATTCTATCGGACGAGCCTTGCATTATTGAAAATATACCCGGCATAAGCGACGTTTCGATTACTCTCCAGATTATGTCCGAAATGGGCGCGAAAATTCGCATGATAAACAAGAACACCGTTGAAATAGACACGCGCGAGCTGAAGAATTTGTCCATTCCCTACGAAAAGGCAAAGCTGATGCGCGCTACAACCTATTTCCTCGGGACGCTGCTCGGACGTTTTCACTCCGCGCACGTTTCAATGCCCGGCGGCTGCAACCTCGGCGACCGTCCCATCGACCAGCACCTCAAGTGCTTCGCGGCACTCGGCGCAAAGTGCGAAATTGACGGCGGTATGGTTAACCTCAGCGCCGACAGGCTGGTCGGAAACCAGATTTTCTTTGATAAGAACTCCGTTGGGGCAACTATAAACGGCATTATGGCGGCGGTTAAGGCAGAAGGTCTTACCATTATCGAAAACGCTGCGAAAGAACCACACGTTGTTGACCTCGCGAACTGCCTCAACTCAATGGGCGCGGATATTATCGGCGCAGGTACGGACGTTATCAAGATACGCGGCGTAAAAGAGCTTCACGGCACGACTTACAGCGTTATCCCCGACCAAATCGAGGCGGGTACGTTTATGGCAGCGGTTGCGGCAACAAAGGGCAACGTTCTCATCAAAAACGTTATCCCCAAGCACCTCGAACCTATCACCAACAAGCTGCTCAAAATCGGCGTACAGGTTGAGCAATTCGACGACGCAGTGCGCGTTATCGGCGGCGACAACTACGTCGGGACAAGCATCAAGACAATGCCTCACCCCGGCTTCCCGACCGATATGCAGCCGCAGATTTCTGCGGTTCTCACCTGCGCAAAGGGCACGTCGATGGTGACCGAGAGCATCTTCGACAACCGTTTCCGTTATGTGGACGAGCTTCGCAGAATGGGCGCGAATATCTCGGTTGAGGGCAGAGTTGCGGTTATCGAGGGCGTGTCAAAGCTTCGCGGCGCTCCCGTCAAGGCAACCGACCTCAGAGCAGGCGCAGCGCTGATTATCGCGGCTTTGAGCGCCGAGGGAACGTCCGAAATTTACGATATTTTCCACGTTGAACGCGGCTACGAGAATATGGAAATCAAGCTCCGCGAGCTTGGCGCGAACATTATTAAAGTGGACGAGCCCGACCCCGCAAGCGACGCTTCGGTTAAAGCGGTTATCTGACGCACGGCTGAACGCGGAATGCGGCGGCAATGGGCGCGGCAAGTTGAACGAGAAATTTGCAAACCAAAATCGGCTGATTTGGCATAACGGCGCGGGTTGAGCAACATATTTAAGGTACGGCAATTATGGCTAGAATTTATCCCATCTGTTCGTCAAGCGACGGAAATTCAACATTTATCGGCACTCGCGGTCACGGGATACTCGTGGACGCGGGCTGTTCTTTTAGGGCGCTGAAAAACGCGCTTTCGCTTATCGACACGGATTTTGACGGCATCGAGGCGGTGTTCATCACCCACGAGCACACCGACCACATAAAAGCCCTCGAGCAGCTTTTGAAGCACACAAAGCTGCCGATTTTCGCGTCGGGCGGCACTATAAACGCGCTGAAGTACTCGGGAAAAATCCCCGAAAACGCGCCGCTCTACGACATAAAGGACGGCTATCGAAGCGCGGCTTTTGAGGTGAGCGCGTTCCCTACTTCCCACGACAGCGCCCAGAGCGTTGGCTTTACCGTGCGGTTTGGAAAGGACAGCTTCGGCATCTGCACCGACACGGGCTTCGTCACCGAGCAGGCTGAAAAAGCGCTCACGGGTTGTCGGACGGTACTTATCGAGAGCAACTATGACGAGGAAATGCTCCGCAAAAATCTGAACTATCCGCCCGATTTAAAGCGCAGAATTTCGGGCAATCAAGGCCACCTCTCCAACAGCGGCTGCGCGGAATTTGCGCTCAAGCTGCTGAAAAAAGGCACGCGGCACTTCGTTCTCGGGCATCTCTCGCGCGAAAACAATACTCCCGCGACCGCAAAATCCCGCACCGAGCGCCTGCTCGCGGACAACGGCGCGGTTATCGAAAGAGATTTTACGCTTTGCGCAGCGCCCGTGATGACAACGGGCGAGTACATAAGCGTCTGACATCGGAGGTTGAAGAAAATGAAAAAAACGGTTCTTGACAAGCTGAAAATGATATTCTTTTTGGCGTATTTCTTGATTTTATCGGTTGAACGAATTATCAGCCTGGTTTGCGTGTTCACGGGCAATTTGTCCAAATACGACGCGCTCGACTGGTATATGACCGCGCTCACGCTGTTTGCGATTTTCGGGGCTTACGTCTTTATGGCGACAAAGTGCCACGTTTCGTTCAAATCCACCGAAATTGACCTTGCGGAGGATAACGAAAATTATGCAAAACTCTCAATTGCGGCGGGAATTCTGCTGCTCGGCGGTATGGTTCACACCGAGGGTACAATCCCCGGGATACAGTTCGCGTCCTACGGAATGCTGCTCGGAGCGATGGGTATCCACACATTCCAGTGCGCGAAACGCGACGGAAACGCGCTTATGAAATGGCTCTCCTTCGCGTACATAACTGCGTTTTCGATGTCAATCCCCGTGGTTTATCACACTAATATTCAGCTCAAGTACCTCTTTATCCCGATTGAGTGCGTGGTTTCTGCGGGAATGGTTGTGCTGTTCACGATAATGCTCAAGCGCTTCTTCACCCAAAACTCCGAGAGCGATTTCTCGCTTATCCCCTTTATCACGGCAGTCATCGGCGCATTCGCGGTGATTATACTGCGCTGGAACGAGGAAATAAACTGGTTCGTGCTGATTGCAATCAGCGTTACATCGGTTCTCTGGTTCCTCTCCAACATTCTCTCGATGGTCAAGAAAAAGAAATAATTCAACATAAAAATGCGGCACATCGCAAAAGATGTGCCGCTGTTTTTATTCGGAATAGCTCGCGGGACGGGAAGCCGCTGCGTCCGTGTGGGATTCGGTTGTGTTGGAAATTGAACCTGTAGTTTCATCATCAAAAACGAAAGTATAATCGACGTTTGTACTGCTGAAAATCTCCGATATTCCGTCAAAATCCGCCGTG
>SFLN01000021.1 GCA_004554555.1 [Eubacterium] saphenum
TTAACCTTGGCAATTCTTGAAGCAGCGCGGGTTTTCGAGTATTTTGCGATAACCTCGAGAAGCTCCGCGTCGTGTAGGAGCACACCGTTTACAATCTCGTTTGTTTCCTCATTTTTCGCCATATCAAACGCCTCGGCGTTCAGCTCGTCGATTTCCTCGAGAGTTGTACCGAAAAGGAGCTGATACAGTATCAGAAACGCACCCTCACGGATTTCGTGCCGTTTCAGCTTTTCTTCCATAAATCCCCCTGTTTATTCATCGGCGGGAGCTTCGCTTTCATCGGCAAAGCAAATTCCCGCGATATTTACGTCAACCTTTGTCACGGTAAAGCCTGTCATATTCTGGATTGCGGACTTCACGCTCTTCTGAACGTTTTCGGCAATAGACGCGGCGTTGCACCCCTCGTCAACGAAGATGTTCAGCTTCAGCGCGGCGGTATCCCCCGAGAGGCGCGTGTGGACGGGCGCGTTTTTCAGCCCGCCGAGCTTTGACTTTGGTTTAACATTCTGCGCGAGTTTAACGCCGTCGATTTCGCAGGCGGCGGTTGTCGCTATCTTTACAATAACGTCCTCGGACACTCTTATGCTGCCCGCAGGGTGTTTTTTGCTGTTTTCCATATTTTTCCTCCGAAATTGTTCTGTATAAAAGCCTTATTTCTATTATAACACAATTTTTTGTAATAAACAAGTATTTTTTCAAAGAAATATGTAACAGATTTTAAGAAAAATGAATAATATGCAATAAAGGCGGCGCTGTTTCGCACGGCAAAGCCGAAAGCGGTGAAAAAAAGCGAGGTGAACGGTATGTTTCGGCGAAGAAAACCAAGGCGGCATAATCGCTCAAAGGCGGGGCTGTGTCTGGCAGCGGCGGCGTTTCTTGGGGCAATTATGTGTATTTCGTTTTTCTCGCTGAAGGTTATGCTGTTTGTAATCGCGGTGCTGCTTATTGTTCTTGGGATATTCCTTTTGAGGTGTTGAAAGGAGCGCGTTATGAAGGTTGTTGTGGTGAAGAGTCCGAAAATGTTCGCGGGTTTGCTGCGGCTGTTCTTTGGGATTAAGGACAAACAGTAGCGAAAAGCGGGGCACTTTTTGTGCGCTGCCCAAAAGCAATTTCCGCTCCGCCGAGCAAATCATCTGTTACAAAGATGAAATTTCGGCGAGGCGGAATTGCCAAAGGCGGCACGTTTGTTTTTGGCAATATTACCGCGTGCGGCTTTTTGCATATAACAATTTCGGGCAGCTCCTTTAGTTTTGTGCACGGGACAAGCTTTTCGGAAACCGGAGCTGCTCGCGAACAGTGCCGAGTTTGCAAGAACCACGGCTGCTATATTGCAATAATTCTTGGGCTTCTGCGAAGCCCCGGCATTTTCGCCGGCATCGAACCGGCGAAAATGCGCGTTTTTGAAAAACTTCGTTTTCCAAAAACGCGATTAGACTCTAGGTGAACAGGGAAGGGCTGAAGATGAGGTATTGAACGGAGGGAGATGTGGAGCTTTCTGCGCTCGATTACCTCTTCGCAAGAAATTCTCGAACGCTATGCAAAAAAACAGCGAAGCGCCCTCGCGCCCCGCTGTTCAATCATATCGCATAAGTCCTCAGAATATCCTCGGCAATCTCCCTTTGTGTGCGCCGCGTGTCCATCGCAAGCTTCTGGATATGGCGGTGCGCCTGTTCCTCGGAGAGGTTGAGGTACTGAATAAGACAGAATTTCGCGCGGTCAATCACCCGTACGTCATCGAGCTGTTTCGACAACTCGCTCTTCTCGCTTATCAAGCGGTTTATGTTCTCCTTTGCGACAACCGCGGTCCTTATCGTCTGCTGGAGAACGCTTTTCTGAAACGGCTTCGCAAGCACAAACGCTCCCGTGAATTTAATTCTTGACTGAACATCGCCCGCGATATCCGCTCTCGCCAGCACAATAATCGGAGCGGTGCATTTTTTCGACAAATTCGCGACAAAATCTAGCCCGAACTCACTTCTGAGCGGCGTTGACACGATAATCGCGTCATAGCCCGAATAATCCTCCTTTGCCGCCTGTTCATCGGTGAAGCAAAGCGTCGCGCTGTCCGCGGTATCCTCGAGCGCCGCGAGAATGTTGCTGCAAAGCTCGATAGTTTTTGCGTTGATGAAAATTTTCATAAATCCGCTCCAAAATTGTCTTGCTGTCTATATTGCCAAGGAATAAATGTAATCCGCGCCGAAAAGCCGCCCGATGAGGTACTTGTTTGCCGCCGACTCGAACAGAATGTGGATTTTCCCGGAAGCGAATACAATCCCCTCGGACTGCGGGAACATCGGCTGAGTGCCGACAAGGTTTGAGCTGTCGAGGTAAATCAGCGGGATTTCGCCGAACTGTCCGATTTTCGCCCGCGAAATATCGTAGGACAACAGCCGCGAGCCGCTTATCCTGTCCGACGCCGACAAAAACGCTTTCCACTCGGCAATCTCCATTCCTTGCACGCTTCCCGTTGTCGAAAAGGCAAACTCGGGTTCGGTTTTTACGCCGAGCGACTGATTTTCGTCAATCGGAAATGCGAAAACGAGCGCGTTGTTCTCGTCACCGGCGGGAGTTTTGATGTGGTGACTTTCGGCGGTCGGGTAAAACGTGCCGAAATAATACTCACCCACATAAAGGTACTTTTCATCGGCAAAGCAAAACGACGCGCGGTTGTTCGTGGGAAATTTCCCGACAAGCTCCGCCGAGCCGCTCAGAACATCGTCCAGCTTAAACGCGTAAATACTCTTCTCGCCCGAAATGTACACGAAATCGCCAATTCTGCAAACGCCGCCTGCGTGACTTGCGAAATCGCTTCCGTCCGCGTTGTAAAGCGAAACGCTGCGGCTTTCGTTCTCACCGACAACCTTAATCTGCGCTGTTTCGCCGAGATAACCGCTCACGAGATAAACTCCGCTTTCGGGCAGAAACTCAAGTCCCTGCGGCACAAAACCGCTGTTCAAATCGGGCACTTGCACAACCTTTTCTGCGCGGCTTGCAAAATCGCCCGCTTGAATTGCCGGAATTATGACAATCACGGCGGCTATTATAAAAAGCACCGCCGCGATTATCAGTAGAATGAGCTTTGTTCTTTTGCGCATTAGTTGCTTACATAAAGCTGTTTATAGGGGTTCGCGGAGTTCGGGACAAGCTTCCAGAACTTAGATTTGAGCAGTTCATCGGTATTGTTCCCGAAGTGCTTTACAAATCTGTCGATATAGCGGCGGATTTGCTCCTTTTCCTCAGCGGTTGCTTCGGAGCAGCAAACCTGCTTGGGCAGACCGGTCGGCGCTTCATCGCTTCTGATAAACATTTCGCCGCCGTGCATACCCGTACCGCAGAAGCTCCCGACAGGGCAGCCCTCAACGCCGATTCCAAGCACAACGATAATACCGCCCGCCTGATACTCGCCGAGGAAATCGCCGACCTTGCCGCCGATAACGATAATCGGGTACAATTCCTTGTAGCTCTTCATATGGATACCCACGCGATAGCCCGCGTTGCCCTTGACGTAGATTTCGCCCGAGCGCATCGCGTAGCCGGTGGTATCGCCGCAGTTTCCGTGAACGATAATCGCGCCGTCGTTCATCGTGTCGCCGATAGCGTCCTGCGCGTTTCCGTGAACGATAATTTTCGCGCCGTTCAGATAAGCGCCAAGCGCGTTTCCGGGAGTGCCGGTGATTTTGATTTCCTTGCCGGACATTCCCGCGCCGATATAGCGCTGTCCGAGAACGTTTGAAAGCTCAAATTTTTCGTCCGCGCTGTTCTTAATCATCTTGTTAAGCTCGTCGTAGCCGAGATTTTTCGCGTCAATCGTCATCTTATAATTCCTCCCAGCTTCTCCTCGCGGCGCGCCTTGCCGAACATCATCATCTGCGGCTTGTCTTTGAGCATTTCGATATCGACATCACCCAAATCGATGCGCTCTTTAATCATCGAGGTATAAATTCCCGCTCTCGCGACATCGCCCATCAGAATATAACCCTTGAGCATATTGTCGCGGAAAACCAGCTTTTTATATGTATTCTCTGTTTCTGTGACATATTCCTCGCCGTCATAGCTTCCTGCGCTTATTATATGCAAGCCGAAGAAGCCGATTGCGTTCATCGGGATTGCGTTTACATAGTAGTTTTCGCGGCCCGCCATATTTCTTCCCGCAACCTCGCCCTGCATATAAGCGTTCGGGAGAAGCGCGAGGATTTTCTCGGTATCGGAAGAAGCGTCGTAGCTCACCGTGCAGTCGCCCGCCGCGTAAACGTCGTCGAGCGTGGTTTTCTGCGTCATATCGGTGATAATTCCGCGTTCAACCTTGCCGCCTGCGTCCGAGATAAGCTCGGTGTTCGGGCGAACTCCGACCGCAACTATGAGCATATCGAAGTCAACCTCATCGCCGTTTTTGAGCTTTGCCTTGTGCTCGGTGAACTCGTCCGCGGAGGTTTTGAGGATAAACTTCACGCCCTTGCTCTCGATATGTTTCTGCATTTTCAGACCGGCTCTCTCGTCGAGAATTGACGGGAGAATTCTGTCCGCCATATCGACAACGGTGATGTCGGTTTTGTAAGCGGAGAGCGCTTCTGCGGCTTTCAGACCGATAAGTCCCGCGCCGATAATCAGCACCTTCATACCCTCGCGGATTTCCGAGCGGATAGCTTTTACGCTGTCGTAGCTCATAAAGGTGTGATAATTTGTCTTTTCAAGACCGTTCATCGGCGGTACAAAAGGCTTCGAGCCTGTCGCAACCATCAGCTTGTCGTAGGGAACGGACAGTCCGTCATCGAGAACCACGCACTTTTTCGCGGCATCGATTTTCATAACCTTCTTGCCGAGAATTGTTTCCACGCCGTTTTTCTCATAGTAATCGGCGGGACGGTAGTAAATATTCTTGTCGGAAACCTTTCCCTCGAGCCAGTAAGAGATGAGCGGGCGGGAATAGGTGTGGTATTTTTCGTCCGAGATGACGGTGATTTTGCCGGTGCTGTCAATCTCGCGGATACCCGAAATTGTGCCGACAGCCGCCGCGGAATTTCCGATAATAACGTAATTCATCTATTCTCACCTCTCCTCAAACACAATAGCCTTGTTCGGGCAGCCCTGAACGCAAGCGGGTTCACCGTTATGATTTTTGGTGCAGAGGTCGCATTTCTGAATACGGTGACCTTCTTCATCAATGACGATGCACCCGAACGGACAGCTCAGCACGCAGGTGTAGCAGCCCACGCACTTGTTTTCATCACAAACAACCACGCCGTCAACAATGGACAGCGCGCCCGCGATACAGCCCTTGACGCAGGGTTTTCCCTCGCAGTGGCGGCACTGAACGGCGAAATTAACCTCTCTGCCTTCCTCGACCTTGATGCGGGGAACAGGCTTTTTGTCCGAAAATTTGAACGCTTTTATAAGGTCCTTGCCGGAATTTGCCGCCGCGCAGTAAAACTCGCACAAGTGGCAGGCAAGACACCAATCCTCGTTTACATAAACTTTTTTCATTTCAAGCCCTCCTTATTCGCCCGCGTGCATTATGCCGAGAATGTCAAGCTCTTTCTGGTTAAGCCCGACGCCGCGCAGCATAAGTCTGTTTCCGCGGAGAGCCTCGATGGAGTTTATGCCCATACCGCCCATAATTTCCTTGATTTCGTGGTTCCAAGCCGTCACAAGGTTTATCAGACGCTCTGCCGCGATATCGGGGTTGAGGCGCTTTACAAGGTCGGCGCGCTGAGTTGCGATACCCCAGTTGCACTTGCCCGTGTTGCAGCTTCTGCACAAGTGGCAGCCCATTGACATCAGCGCTGCGGTTGCGATATAAACCGCGTCCGCGCCGAGCGCAATTGCCTTGACGACATCTGCCGCCGAGCGCATAGAGCCCGCCGCAACTATCGAAACATCGTTTCTGATACCCTCGTCGCGCAGACGCGAGTCAACGCTTGCGAGCGCGAGCTCAATCGGGATACCGACGTTATCGCGAATTCTTGTCGGAGCAGCGCCCGTACCGCCGCGGAAACCGTCGATTGCGATGATATCCGCACCCGAGCGCGCGATACCCGAAGCGATTGCCGCAACGTTGTGAACCGCCGCGATTTTAACGATAATCGGCTTTTCGCCGTTTGTTGCTTCCTTAAGCGAGTTTACAAGCTGGCGCAAGTCCTCGATTGAGTAGATATCGTGGTGAGGAGCGGGGGAAATCGCGTCCGCGCCCATCGGAATCATACGGGTACGCGAGATTTCCTCGTTGACCTTCATTCCGGGAAGGTGACCGCCGATACCGGGCTTTGCGCCCTGTCCCATCTTGATTTCAACGGCAGCGCCCGCGTCAAGATAACCCTTGAACACGCCGAAACGTCCCGAAGCTACTTGTACAATCGTGTTCTTGCCGTACTGGTAGAAATCGCGGTGCAGACCGCCCTCGCCGGTATTATAATATGTACCGAGCGCGGTTGCGGCTCTTGCAAGGGATTCGTGAGCGTTCTTGCTTATCGAGCCGAAGGACATTGCCGAGAACATAATCGGCACGTCAAGCTCAAGGTACGGTGTTTTCTCGAAATGCGCTTTTCCGTCCTTGTCGTAGGAGATTTTCTGCGACTTTTTGCCGAGGAAGGTTTTGGTTTCCATCGGCTCACGGAGCGGGTCAATCGGGGGATTTGTAACCTGCGAAGCATTCAGGAGAATTTTATCCCAGTAAACGGGGTAATTCTGCGGGTTGCCCATAGCCGAGAGCAGAACCCCGCTGCTTCCCGCCTGCTTGTAGACCTCGTCCATAAGCTGCATACTCCAGTTCCCGTTGGGACGGAACTGATTTTCGTTGGGACGGATTTTGAGCGCGTTTGTCGGGCAAAGGCACACGCATCGCTGACAGTCCACGCAGTTTTGCTCGTTGGCAATCATCTTGTCCAAATCCGCGTCATATTTATGAACCTCGTTCGCGCACTGCCTTTCGCACACGCGGCACTTAATGCAGCGGTCGGGGTTTCTGATAACCTCAAAGAGAGGATTTTTGTAATTTACAGCCACTTATTTTCCCACCCTTTCCGCGCTGTTTTCGTAAAGCTCCGCGATAATCGGCTCGCCGCCGCGCGGGCTCCAGATTCTGTCCACATCGGGACACATTGTTCTTATTGAGCACTCCTCGGAGGAGATGTAAATCGTGTCGCCCTTTTCCGCTGCAACCATCGAGCGCAGCTTCAGTCTGTCGTTGAGCGCCATAATTCCGTTTGTGTAGCCGAGAATTATCGAGAACGGACCTGTAATCAGCAGGCTTGAGTAAACATTTCTGAAATGCTTAATTTTCTCAGTTTCCTCGGGCGAGAACTTTCCGCTTTCAAGCTCGCTCCAGAACGGCGAAGCGATAACCTTTGCGACGTCCTCGAGCGGCATTTCAAGCCGTCTGTGGAGATAATCCACAATATATGTAATAACCTCGGTATCCGTGAGCAGGTTGCACTTATATCCGAACATTTCGATAAAGCGTCTGTTCGCGTCGTAGGAGGAAATTTCGCCGTTGTGAACGATGGTGTAGTCAAGCAGCGAGAACGGGTGCGCGCCGCCCCACCAGCCGGGAGTGTTCGTGGGATAACGTCCGTGAACCGTCCAAGCCCAGCCGCTGTATTCCTCGAGGCGGTAGAAATCGCCGACGTCCTCGGGGTAGCCGACAGCCTTGAAAACGCCCATATTTTTGCCGCTGGAGAACACATACGCTCCGTCAATCTGGTCGTTTATCTTGATAACGCAGCGCGCGACATAGGTTTTCTCGTCAAGCTGGCTGTCCTGCAGTTTTGTGGGCAGCGGGTTTACGAAATAGCGCCAGATAAGCGGCTCGTCGGTAATTCGCGGGTTTTTTCTTGTGGGAATTCTCGACAAATTCACCACGTCAAAATGCCGGTCAAGAAACGCCTCGGTTCTGACTCTCGCGTCGCTTGAGTCGTAGAAAACGTGGAAAGCGTACTGGTCGCGGTATTCGGGATAGATGCCGTAGCCCGCGAAGCCGCCGCCCAAGCCGTTTGAGCGCTCGTGCATACAGGCAATTGAATTAACGATAACGCTGCCGTCGGTGCGTCTGCCGCTCCTGTTTATGAAACCCGAAATGGCGCAGCCTGCGGGAATTCTCGTTTCTCCCTCTCGTTGTAACATATCCTCACTCCTTGAATACGGCGGAAAACTCCCGCCAAATAAATGCTTTGCCGCGCCTTCTTGCAATTTTTCCGCGCGGTGTGCCGAAGTACAACATAATTATAACACCTTTTTTATCGATTGTCAAGAGCTTTTTGCAAGAATTGAAGATAAAACTTTCATTTTCTCTTTCATTTGCGCCGTGATTTCCAGTATCTTACAGTCGCGGTGCTGCTAAAAATCCGATATAAACCGCCGATACTGCCTGCAAAAACCGATTTTTGTTTTTGTGCAAGAAATGAAACGCGAAAATTCAAATATTTTTGTTATTTTCTCCAAATTCCCAAAATTATCAAATACACCTTGAAAAAAGTTTGAAAATAGGATATAATATAAAATGTATGGTAAAATCGAAAAAATCGGGTGAATGATATTCATCTGTTCACATCAAAAGAAAGGACTGATTTTATGGCAGTTGATATGAAGACCATCGAGCACTTGTGCAGTCTGTCGAAGCTCTCTTACGATGAAGAGGGAATGGAGAAGGTTATGGGCGAAATGAGCAGCATAATCGACCTTATGGACGAAATCAAGAGCTTTGACCTCGCATACGACGACACCAAGGACGGCAATGAAATCCGTTTTGCCGATACCCGCGAGGACGTTCCCGAGGAGTCGTTCCCGACGGAAAAGCTGCTTGCGAATGCCGAGAACACGGACGGCTGTTACGTTGTACCGAAGGTTGTTGAATAAGGAGAAAAATATGGACTTGATAAGAGCAAAAATCCGCGATTTGCGCAGCGCGCTCGATGAAAAGAAAATCAGCGCCGCCGAGCTTTGCGGGGAGTACCTCAAACGAATTGAGGAGCAGGACAAAAATCTGCTCGCTTACATTACCGTAACCAAGGAAAAAGCGATTCGTGACGCGGAAAACGCGCAGAAGCTGATTGACGCGGGAAAAGCCTCCGCGCTCACGGGAATTCCGCTGGCGATTAAGGACAACATCTGCACGGACGGCGTGAAAACCACCTGTTCAAGCCGTATGCTCGAGAATTTTATCCCGCCGTACAACGCGACCGTTATCGAGAAGCTGAACGCCGAGGGCTATGTTCTGCTCGGAAAGGCATCGATGGACGAGTTCGCGATGGGCGGTTCAACCCAAACCTCAGCGTTCGCCAAAACCAAAAATCCCTACGATTTGGAGCGCGTTCCGGGCGGTTCGTCGGGCGGCTCAGCGGCAGCGGTTGCTGCTTCTCTTGCACCGGCAGCTCTCGGCTCGGACACCGGCGGTTCAATCCGTCAGCCCTCTTCGTTCTGCGGCGTTACGGGCATCAAGCCGACCTACGGCAGAGTTTCGCGCTATGGACTGGTTGCGTTTGCAAGCTCGCTCGACCAAATCGGTCCGATTGCAAACGACGCGCACGACTGCGCAATTCTCCTCAACTCAATCTGCGGTCACGACCGTCACGACGCGACATCTGCGCGTGTTTCCGCGCCCGATTTCACCGAGAAGCTCGGACAGCCGATTAAGGGAATGAAAATCGCGCTTCCGAAGGAATTTTACTCCGATGCAATTGACGACTGCGTAAAAAAAGCGGTTATGGACGCGGCTCACGAGCTGGAAAAGCAGGGCGCGGTTCTCGTTGACTGCTCGATGCCGGGGCTGAAGTACGCAATCCCCGCGTATTATCTGATAGCCTGCGCGGAGGCTGCTTCCAACCTCTCGCGCTTTGACGGTATAAAGTACGGCTACCGCGGCGAGGGAAGAACGTTCGGAGAGTTGATTATTGACAGCCGAAACAAGGGCTTCGGCGAGGAAGTAAAGCGCCGTATTCTTCTCGGCAACTACGCGCTCTCAAGCGGCTACTATGACGCGTATTACAAGAAGGCGCTTGCGCTTAAACAGGAGATTATCAAGGAGTACAGCGAGATTTTCGAGCAGTGCGATGTAATTCTCACGCCGACCGCGCCGACTCCCGCATATAAAATAGGTGCGCAGGACAACGACCCCGTCAAGATGTACACTGCGGATATTTGCACGGTTACGGTGAACATCGCGGGACTTCCGGGTATTTCGACAACCTGCGGCTACACGGAAAACGGCTTGCCTATCGGAATGTCGGTTATCGGAAAACGCTTTGATGAGCAGACAATTTTGCAGTGCGCGAACGCTTTTGAACAGGGCTTTTCGCCTGTCGCGCCGAAGCTTTAAGGGGGTGGAGAAATGAGTGCATTTTATCCAACAATGGGACTTGAAATTCACGCAGAATTGCTGACAAAATCGAAGGTTTTCTGCACCTGCTCCGCCGAATTCGGAGGAACACCAAACTCGCGCTGCTGCCCCGTGTGCAGCGGTTTGCCGGGAACTCTGCCCGTTCTCAACCAAAAGGCGGTTGAGTATATCATCAAGGCGGGCTATGTGATGAACTGCGACATCTCGCGTTTCACGAAATGGGACAGAAAGAACTATTTCTACCCCGACCTGCCGAAAGCGTATCAGATTTCGCAGATGCCGCGCCCCGTTTGCCTTGCGGGAACGGTTAAAATCAACGTCAAGGGTGAGGAAAAGGTTATCAGAATTAACCGAATTCACCTTGAAGAGGATGCAGGAAAGCTGGTTCACGACGAGGTGAACAGGATTTCTCTCGCGGACTACAACCGCTGCGGAATTCCGCTTATCGAGATTGTCACCGAGCCGGATTTCCACAGCTCCGATGAGGTTATCGCGTTTTTGGAGAAAATCAAGCTGCTGCTTCAGTACGCGGGAATTTGCGACTGCAAGATGGAGCAGGGTTCAATCCGCTGCGATGTAAACATTTCGATTGCGCCGAAGGGCAGCACCGAGCTTGGCACGCGCACCGAGCTGAAAAACCTGAACTCGCTGAAAGCGATTGCGAGAGCGATTGAGGTTGAAATCGAGCGGCAGGAAGAGGTTATCGAGAGCGGCGAGCGCGTGATACAGGAAACGCGCCGCTTCAACGACGCACTCGGCGAAACCACTGCGATGCGCTCGAAAGAGGACGCGCACGATTACCGTTACTTCCCCGACCCCGACATTCCGCCGATTATCTTCACCGAGGAGGAGCTTGAGGTAATCAAGAACTCAATCCCCGAGCTGCCCGAACAGCGCGTGGAGCGTTATGTGAACTCACTCGGCTTGAAGAAAGCGGACGCGGACATTATTGTCGGCGACAAGCGCGTTTGCGACTTCTTCGACGAAGCGACAAAGGCTTACGACAACCCGAAAGCTATCGCGAACTATATTGTCGGTGAACTCACGCGGCGCATAAATCTCGGCGAGGTTGATATGGACGCGCTCAAGTTCACGGGAGCGGACTTCGCGCGGCTTGTAGAGCTGCTCCAGACGGACAAGGTTTCGCAGTCAAACGCGAAGATTATTCTCGGTGAGCTTGTTGAAAACGGCGGCTCACCCGATAAAATTGCCGATGAACAGGATTTGTGGATTAAGGAGGACAACGACCTTCTCGCAAAGGTTGTCGATGAGATAATCGCGAACAACCCGAAGCCCGTCGAGCAGTATAAGAGCGGCGACCAGAAGGTGTTCGGGTTCTTTATGGGACAGGCGAACAAGGCGCTTAAAGGTGCTGCTTCGCCGAAGGCAATCCAGGATTATCTGCGCAAAAAGCTCGGAGAGTGATGTTTCGGAAAAATCACCCGTATCTTTTCTGGCAGCTTATCGGCTGGGGCGTGATTTTGCTGGACGCCGGGGTTGCTGTTCTCGGTGCGCTGAATGACGCGGGCGAGTGGATTTATCCCGTGGTGGTTTTCACGTTCATCGCGGGAATTGCGCTTGTGGTGACAACGCCGATTTTGGTGTGGCTCAAGCGGAAAAATATGCTGCCGGACAGCGCCGATGACAACGAGAAAAGGCTGCTGCAAAGCCGAATTATGCAGATAGAGAGCGTCAGAAACGCGAGGGGCTTACGCGGAGCTTTGATGGTTATTTTGGCAATTCTGTTGATTTTGGGACCGTTTTTTCTCGCGTACATTTTAGGAGAATACGTCCACATCGCGCTTGGGGTGCTGAGCTTGGGACTTAGCTTCGCGTGCCCGTTTATGTTGATTGCGATAAGCTCAACGCGCACCATAAAGCGGTTTTACAAGGTTGAGCACGGCGAAAAGCGCTTCGATTTCACCGAGCCGAGCGACCTCGACAGACTTTGTGCAAGCGAAGCGATAACGCTGATTTTGCCGAAAAAGCCGACTGCGGCGACGCTGAATTTCCTGTACAATTGGCTGGGCGACTACCTTTACGGCAGGCGGATTTCGGCGCACTTGCTCCCGGTGAGTGAGCTGCCGCTGAATTTGAGCGTGATTGACGAGATTTTCGGTGAGGATTTTTGCGGCCAATTTTTCCTCTGCATACCCCTCGAAAACCTAAGAAATCCCGCCGAGCTTGGCGATTTAGCCGAGCGTTTTCTGCGGGAATGCGGAGCGGTCGGCGCTTTTCCGCTGAATTATCTGGTTGAACAAAATAAATTTCCCGCCGAAATCTTGTGAAATCGGCGGGCTTTTTATTAATTTTGGCGGCGAAACTCTTCGAGAAACCGGTGAATTTTTCCCGTGCAAACCTCGCTTTCCGAGGTGCTTTCACCGATTAAATTCCGCACATTTTCAAGCAGCTCGCGCGCGGTATTTTCATCGGTAAATTCAATCTCGATTTCGTAGTCGGTTTTTCCGAAATAGCGGCTCTCGTCAAGGTCGATTTCAGCACCGTCAAACCGCTTCACAAGCCGCTTCGTGGACAACGCGCCGAGCCTTTTTACATCGGGAAATTCGACATTTTCGGCAACATTTTGGAGCTCTTTTCCGTCAATTTTTTCGGGCAAAAAATCCAACTTTTTCTCCAGCTCCACGCGCGAAAAATTCACTCCGGTCGGCAGCTTGAGCTGAAGAAAAAATTCACCCGAAATTTCCCGCACACGGCAGGTTATGTGCCGCGCGGAAAGCGCCAAATTATCGGTATCGAAATAGTGATTTGTCTGCAAAATTTCCTCGTCCCATTTGTAGCTTTTAACCAAATTCTCATACTGATTTTTGTTCAGCATTACCTTAAATTCATTCTCAATCATCAGATGTAACCCTCTTTTCCGCGCACGGAAACCTCGCCCGAGTTGACCTCAAAAACGCCGTTTTCATCGCGGCAAATCAAAAATCCCTGCTCGGAGACACCCTCGGCGAAGGCGATTTTTTCCGCGCCGTTTTTAATAAGTCTAACCTCGCGCCCGATGTTCAGGACGCGCTTTTTGTATTCATCAAAACATTCGCGAAACGGCATTGTACAGCGAAAAATCACGCGTTCTGCAACCCTCTTGAACAGCTCGTTTCTATCGACTTGAACACCCGTGAGCGATAAAATCGAGCCGCCGTTTGGCAGTCCCGCTTGTTTGAAATAATCCTCACTTTGTGAAATATTTATGCCAATACCGCAAATCACATTCAGACACGCACCAACCCGCGCGCTCTCGCATAAAATACCGCAGACCTTGTGATTTTCGAGAATTATGTCGTTCGGCCACTTGATGCCTGCGGAAAAATGCTCGGGAACGGCTTCTTCAAGCGCTTCGCAGACCGCAAGTCCTGCCCGCGCGGAGAGATTTTCCGGCTCGGGCGGATTTTTCAGCAAAATCGAAAGCGGCAGCATTTCCTCGCAGCCCTCCCACGAATGTCCAAGCCTGCCCTTGCCGGCAACCTGTCGTAGCGCGGTGACTGCGGTTTCATCGGAAAGCGCATTGCAATGCGCTTTGAGGTAGTTGTTTGTGGAGTCCACCTCTTCCAAAAAAATCGTTTTCATACAGTCCTCGTTGACACTGCGATGATGTTCATTTTAATTTCGCCGGTGGGTTCGATTGTGATGATGCCGAAAGTTGGCTTATTTCTGCCGCGCGGCGAGTCGAGGCTGCCGGGGTTCATCACCATCACGCCGTCGATGACCTCGGTGCGGTGGAGGTGGGTGTGACCGAAAAGCGCGATGTTGCAGTGGTTCTGCTTCGCCGTGGCAACCAGATTTTCCAGCCCGTCGTGCACCGAAAGCGTGTGCCCGTGGCAGCAGAAAATTCTCACACCGCCGATTTTGGCAACGTGTACGGTTTCGTGCTGCCCGAAATCGCAGTTTCCGGCGACATAAATCATGCCCTTGTCGGGGTAGAGTTTTTGGATATCGTGAAATTCGTGTTCGCCGTCACCGAGGTGAATTAGGATATCGAAGTCGGGGATTTTGTCCACAACCGCCTTCAGCGCCTGATAATTTTTGTGCGTATCCGAAACGACAAGAATTTTCATAAAATCAACCTTTCGCGAGTATACATTAAAAAGTTATAGAATTATTATATCATTTTGACAGAAAAAATAAAAGTAGTTTTTGAATTTTTTAGTGATTTTTGCTAAATTTAGGGGGAGCTTTTTATGAACAATAATTACGACAAGCTAATCGAAGCGGCAAGCAAAAAGCTGGGAACATCGCCCGAGAGCCTGAAGCAAACGCTGGAAAAAGGGGATATGAAGGCGCTTGCGGCGGGACTGTCGAAGTCGGATAAGGAGAAGCTGCGCGCGGTTTTACAGAACGAGGAGCTGATGCGAAAGCTGAAAAGCGCGTCGTCGCCGGACGATATGATGCGGATTTTGGGGAAAAAATAGCTGTTTTCGAGGAGTAAGGAGGCGCGCTGATGGACGGGATTGAGGATTTGCTCCGCGCGCTTTCGGACGACGGAGATGATGAAAAAGCTGATAACAATGCGGGTCCGGGGCAATCCGAGGGGCTGTTTTCGGGGCTTGACCCGGAGATGCTGCTGAAAATGCTGAGCCTGTTTGAAACGCTCAATCAGCCCGATGATAACGAGCGTTTCCTGCTTGCATTGAAGCCGCTGCTCCGCGAGGAAAACCGCCCGAAAATTGACTCGGCGCTGCGGCTGATGAAGCTGTTTTCGCTGCTGCCGATTTTAAAGGAAAGCGGTCTTTTTGAGAAGCTGATTTGACCGAAAAACGCGTTGATTTCGGTTGATTTTTCGGCGAAATTTCGGGCAATTTTTGAGCAAAAAAACGGTGCGTTTTTGGGGGCAATTTTCAAGCAAAAATTAGAGGCAATTTTTGGGGTAGAAATAGGGGAAATTTTTGCGAGATTTTGGGGTTAATTTTGGGTAATTTTCGGGGGTGAAAAACTATGGTGTGGAATTCCACTCAATCGGCTCTGTATAAGGCTGTGGACGATTATAATTCAAGCGTAAATTCGGGTGAAAACTGCCGCGAAAATTACGCCGAAAAACACCTTGAAAAATGCACCGAAAAAGTGCCCGAAAATTTCACAAAAATTGACGTGAATTTTGAGGAAAAATTCGGTGAAAACCACACGCAAAATCAGCCCGAAAAATTCACCGAAAATTGCTCAAAAAAGAACAATAATTTTGAGCGAAAATTCTGCGAGAAATCCGAGCAAAATTACCGCGAAAACTGCGCCGAAAAATGCCCGAAATTCACCGAAAATTGCTGCAAAAACTGCCCGAAAAACGACCCTTTTTCAAGGCTGTTTTCCGACAAGGATTTTCTGCTTATCGCGGGGCTGATTTTGGTCTTGCTCAACGAAAAGGCGGATATGAAGCTGATTTTGGCGCTTGTGATTGTGCTTTTAGGTTAATTTGTACAAAAAATCGACGTTTTGCCGTGCAAATTTTACGGAAAAACGCTTGAAAATTTCGCGGAAATGGTGTATAATAATATAAATGTGTAAAGGCGTTTACACGGCAAGAGTAACCGTTTTCCGAGGTTCAGAGAGCCGCGCGGCAGGTGAGAGCGCGGAGCTTGGCGGCGGTGAAGTGCGGTCGTGCAGCCGGCTTGAGGAAATGCAAGCCCGTTTCCCGCGTTAAGGGTTTTGAGGAGCGACTTTTGTTGCTCAAAGCGAAGTGGAACCGCGTTGATTAACGCCTTCGTGCCGTTGGTACGAGGGCTTTTGTTGTTTTGGGAGAGAGCTATGTTTGACAAAATTCGTGATGAAATCGCGTCCATAAAGGCGCGCGACCCCGCGGTGCGCTCGGGCTGGGAGGTCATCTTCCTCTACCCGTCCTACAAGGCGGTTCGCAGCTATCGGCGGGCGCACTGGTTTTACGAGCGCGGGCATTTTTTCATCGCCCGTTGGATTTCCCAGCGCTCGCGGCACAAAACGGGCATCGAAATTCACCCCGGCGCAAAAATCGGCAAGGGACTGTTCATCGATCACGGCGCAGGCGTTGTTATCGGCGAAACCACCGAAATCGGCGACTACTGCACGCTTTATCAGAACGTCACGCTCGGCGGTACCGGAAAGGACGTTGGAAAGCGCCACCCCACGCTCGGGAACAACGTTATGGTGGGTTCGGGAGCGCGCGTTCTCGGTCCGATGAAAATCGGCGATAACTCCAAAATTGCCGCAAATGCCGTGGTTTTGGACGAGGTTCCTCCGAACTGTACCGCGGTCGGAGTACCCGCGCGCGTTGTCAAGATGAACGGCGTTCGCGTTTCCAACAGCGACCTTGACCAAATCCACATTCCCGACCCCGTTTCCGAGATTATGTGCAAGCACTTGATGTATATCGAAAAGCTCGAGAAAAAGGTTGACGAGCTTCAGAAGCAGATTGACGAGATGAAAAACGAAAAAGGAGAAACAAAATGAAAATCTACAACACAATGACACGCAAAAAAGAGGACTTGAAGCCGATTACCGAGGGCACCGTCAAGATTTACTGCTGCGGTCCGACTGTCTACAACCTCATTCACATAGGAAATGCCCGCGCGCTGTGCGTTTTTGACGCGCTTCGCCGTTACCTTGAGTTTCGCGGCTACAAGGTGTTCTATGTGCAGAATTTCACCGATGTTGATGATAAAATTATTAAAAAGGCAAACGAGTTGGGCAAAACCGCATCCGAGGTTTCCGAGAACGCAATTAAGGAGTACTTCATCGACGCAGAGGGCTTGAACGTTCGCAGAGCCGATGTTCACCCGAAGGTTACCGAGAATATGGACATCATCATCGATATCGTCAAGACGCTTGTTGACAAGGGTTACGCGTATCAGGTTGACGGGGACGTTTACTTTGAAACCGCAAAATTCAACGAGTACGGAAAGCTCTCGCACCAGCCTCTCGACGACCTTCAGGCAGGCGCTCGTATCGAGGTCGGCGAGAAAAAGCGCGACCCGATGGATTTTGCCGTGTGGAAAGCCGCGAAGCCCGGCGAGCCTTACTGGGATTCGCCCTTCGGCAAGGGCAGACCGGGTTGGCATATCGAGTGCTCGGCAATGTCGCGCCACTATATCGGCGACACAATCGACATTCACGGCGGCGGAGCTGACCTCATTTTCCCGCATCACGAGAACGAAATCGCACAGAGTGAGTGCGCGACGGGCTGCGCTTTGGCGAATATCTGGATGCACAACGGAATGCTGAATGTTGACAACAAAAAAATGTCGAAATCCGCGGGAAACTTCTTCCTCGTGCGCGATATGGCGAAGGAGTTCGGCTATGAGCCTATCCGCTTTATGCTGCTGTCCGTGCATTACAGAAGCCAGCTCAACTACACCGTTGAGGTTATCGAGAGCTGCAAGGCGGCGCTCACGCGTTTGTACAACTGCAAGGATTTGATGGAGCGCACAATGCCGATTGCCAAGGACGGCGCTGCTTCCGAAGCCACAAAAGCCGATGTCAAGGCAGCACGCGAGGAATTTTGCCGCGCGATGGACGATGATTTCAACACCGCAGACGCGATTGCCGCAGTTTTCGAGCTTGTGAGAAAAATCAACACCGCCGTTTCCTCGCCCGAAATTACCAAAGAAGATGTGAAAATTTATTTTGACGAATTTTCGGCATTGACAAACGTGCTCGGATTGTTATATAATAAAGGTAACGATGAAATTCCCGAGGAAGTCAAGGCGCTTGTTGAACAGCGCGCGGCGGCTCGAAAGGAGAAGAATTTCGCGCTTGCAGATGAACTCAGAAACAAGATAACCGAGATGGGTTATATCGTCGAGGAAACCAAGCAGGGTACCGTGGTCAAGAAAAAATGAGGTTTGAGATGAAGTTTAAAAGGCTGAAGTGTTTGATATTAAGCACGGCGGTTGCCGTGGGAGCGCTCTTCACGGGCTGCTCGAATACGGTTAAGGGCGGAAATATCGACGAGGTTACGCTCAATTCGGGCGACCTTGTTGCCACAATCGAAATCGAGAATTTCGGGACAATCAAAGCGAAGCTGTTCCCCGAAGCAGCGCCAGTTGGCGTCGAGAATTTCCAAAAGCTCGCCGAGAGCGGTTATTACACCGGCAAAAATATCCACCGCGTTATGGCGGGATTTATGTTCCAGGGCGGCTCGCTTAACGGTGACGGAACTGGCGGTCAAGCGGTGGTGAACGGCGGCTCGTTCGGTGTTGAAGCGGCGGACAATATGCGTCATTTCTACGGCGCGCTTTGCTACGCGAACGCGGCAGGCAAGAACTCCACGCAGTTCTATATCGTCAACAACAAGGAGCAGAACGCTTTCGATACCGATTATCAGTACTTCAAATCGCAGGTTGAGAAGTGCGACGAGCTTATCAAAAAGGCAAAAGAGGCGGGTGTTTCCGACTACGTTACCTATTACACACAGGTGAAAAACAGTCTGAAGGAAACAGTCGAGAAATACGATAAATTCCCGGATAACGTCAAGGAGCTGTACAACAAAAACGGCGGCGTTCCGCAGCTTGACGGCGACTACACCGTTTTCGGACAGGTTTACGAGGGCTTTGACGTGATTGACGCGGTATCGGCGGCTGAGGTCGAGGACAACGGCGCGGGTGCAGTTACCAAGCCTGTTGAGGAGATTATCATCAAGAGTATCACGGTTTCAACCGTTGAATAATGCGGCGGATTTGTTGAAATTGACAGAAAGGACAAAGCTATGAACCTTTTCAGGAAGCTAACAAGCGTTATTCTC
Source organism: [Eubacterium] saphenum (assembly GCA_004554555.1). Classification (GTDB taxonomy): domain Bacteria; phylum Bacillota; class Clostridia; order Oscillospirales; family Ruminococcaceae; genus CAG-115. Next base: position 19,047 of record SFLN01000021.1, read on the forward strand.
GCGCTGGGAGCGGCGGTCTGCATAAGCGGCTGCTCAAACGGCGGCAAGCCGGGAAATATCGGCGATGTGGTTCTCACGGCGGGCGACACGATTGCCGAAATCACAATCGAGGATTACGGCGTTATTAAGGCGAAGCTGTTTCCCGATATCGCTCCGACGGGCGTGGAGAACTTTGTTAAACTTGCCAAGGCGGGCTATTACGACGGTCTGAAAATTCACCGCGTTGTTGCGGACTGCTGTATACAAGGCGGCTCGCTGAACGGCGACGGTACGGGCGGAAAGCCTGCGGTTAACGATGGGCAATACCTTGAAGCGGAAACCAGCGTGAACGCGCGCAATTTCTACGGCGCGCTCGGCTATTCCGACACAAGCGGGAATATCGCCACGCAGTTCTATATCGTCAACTGCAAGAAGGTGCAGGATTTGAGCGGCTATGACGCGGCGAAAATGCGTGAAAAGGCTGCGGAATACACCGCGAAGCTTGAAAAAATGTCCGAGGAAGACCCCGACAGGGCAAGCGTAACCGCGATGGAAAGCTATTACAACAACATGGCGGATATGTTTGAAAAGGCAACCGAGGACGTTACCGCGAAGTACGCGACCACGGGCGGATATCCTTTCTGGGACGGCAATTACACGATTTTCGGGCAGGTTTACGAGGGACTTGACGTTGTAGACAAAATCAGCGCCGTGAAGCTCACCACAAGCAACACCGGCGAGGTTTCAAGCCCCGTTGAGGATATCATAATTTCTTCCGTGAGAATTTCGGAGTATGTTCCCCCTGAGCCTGAGTCCTCGTCGAGCAGCAAAAAGAAGTGAGATAGGACTACGCTTTAACCGTCAACGAGATAAAATAAGATCACCGCTCGGTTCTTCGCCGAGCGGCGTTTTGTGTAATATTTTCAGGGGAGCTTTCTCCCGAAATCGTTAACCGAAGTCGAGCATTCTTTCGCAAATCTCGGGAAGATTTTTTTAATCAAAAGGTAAACGAGATAACCGAAAATCATTCCGAGAGTATTTGCGATAACATCGGTTATATCGCTTTCGCGCGCGATAAACATCTGGAAAACCTCGATGAAAAGACTCAGCGAAAAGCCCGCGAGAGCGGTTTTCCAAAGCCGCGGTTTTTTCATAATAAACGGCACGGCAAGACCTATTGGAACGAACAGCGCCGTATTTAGCAGGATATGCGCGAAATCGTCTATCTGCGGGATAAGATTCATCAAACCTGTGCTGAAATAAATCGGCGAAATGTTTTTTCCGTATGCAAGGAGTCTGAGCAGATATTCTCCTAGCGTGATAGTTGTGAGCGTGAGATTGCCGAGAACCGCAAGCCAGAACACCAGCAAAAGCCGGATTATCTCATTCAGGCGGGCTTTTCTCCGGACTTCTCTGAATTTTGCGCCGAGCTTTTTCTTGTGAACAATTCTCCTGATAATCCAGTAAATCAACGTCACAAAAAGCGCAATGGGCAGCGCAAAAACGAACTCACTGAAATGACCAGTGCGGAAACGTATAAAATCTAAAATGTTCTTGAAAATATTCATCTGAAATTACCTCATAAGCTGCTTGATGTGTTTTGTAGTGCGGATATTTGGGCGATGTTATTTGCGGTTTGGTCTTCTCTTGATTTTCAGCATATTGAGAATATCCTCGATTGAGAGCTTCTCGTCAATCGGTATCCAAAGCCATTTCCCGTCGTGATAGGTTTGGGTT
>SFLN01000022.1 GCA_004554555.1 [Eubacterium] saphenum
AAATCAATCTCGTTAACCGCAGAATTTGCAAGCTGAAGCTCTTTCTTCGGTATTCTCTTCAGCGGATTGTAGACGAATTTCTTGCAGGAATCATACGCCTTTACATCGCCGAATTTCTCACATTTTATAACGTCACCCTCGCCGGGAGTTCCCATCTCGCAATATTTGCACGAAGGCTTTATGTTGTTGCCGAACAACTTTTTCTTAGCCATATTATTTCCCCTCCAAATCGCTGTCATTTCCGCCGCTATTGGCGCTACTTTAATTATAGCACATTAATTTACAATTGTCTACAACAAATTTATTGAATTTAAAGCCGCAGTTTTGTGCAAATTAACAAAGTTTACTCCTTCGAGTAAATCGGAACAACCTTGTCAACCGCATTTTTGCCGAATTCATCGGAAAACGGCACAAGATGAAGCGGCATTCTGCCGAGAAATTCCTTTCCCGCCTCGCCGAGCTTTGAGAAAATCGGCTGCTTTTCGCCCGTAAAGTCCACAACCAGCAAATAGCCCGCCTCACCGTTCAGCGTTATCCCGCGCAGCCAGAGATTGTTCACGCCCCTGATGCCCTTTGCCGCCTCGCAGAGCTTGTTCGAGAGCTGAAGCGGGTACGGGTTCGCAGGATAAATCTCAAGCGGAGTGTTGCCCGTGATAACATTATCCGCGTGTCCTTTCTCGACAATCTGCTTTCTCTCGTTCCAAGCCGCGATAACGCTGCGCTCGATTACAAGATTGTCCGTGCCGACATTCAGCACCATTCCATCGCAGGTGTCGCCCGTGAGGATAAGCCCCGCGAGGTTCTCAAAACCCACTTGAACCGTGTAATAATCCTTCACGCCGTTCCATCTTTCAATCGCCTGCTTGTCAGTGAAAACGGGGAAATACTTGCCCGAGTTTGAGCTGTCGAGGAGCACGAAATTCATATTCGAGCCTTTCGCAAGCTCAAGCTCGCCGTTTTCGCCCTTAACAGGCTCTTTGCTGAAGTTCACAACCCCAAGCATTGTCGCTTTCATCACGATTTCCGTCGCAAGCCGCGCCGAAAGCTCGTTTGTCGCATTTGCATCGCTCTTGTCAAGCGTGCGGCGCTGCGCGAGAAGCTCGTTCAGCGCGGAATTGTCGATATCCTTGTTTATGTTCAGACCTGGCATAATTTTCTCCTTTAGTTTAAATAACCTCTTAGCAGCGGTTTTTGACTTCCTTTATACAATCGCGGCAACCGATATATCGTCCCTGCTCCCGCACCGAGAGCGCGTTTTCAGATGCTCCGCGAGAGCGTTTGTTGAGCCGCTTTCCACGGCGCTTAGCACGCGTTTACCGAAGCTGTAAAAATCGCTTTCGTTCAAGAATGGGTTTATCGAACAGCCGTTCAAACTATCGCGGCAACCGATATATCATCTCTGCTCCCGCACCGAGAGCGCGTTTTCAAGTGCTCTGCGAGAGCGTTTGTCGAGCCGCTTTCTACCGCGCTTAGCACGCGTTTACCGAAGCTGTAAAAATCGCTTTCGTTCAAGAATGAGTTTATCAAGCCGTCGCTCGAAAGCACAATCCCCGAAAAATCACCCTCACGGTAAAAAAAGCGAAAGCTCGAAATCGCGTCGCTGTCGCAGAGAGAGGTTGTGAGGTTGCCGACAAGCTTCGCGTCCTCAGGCACGGGTGACGTCATCTCGCCGTTATCCAACACGCAGAAGTTCCCGTCACCGATTTGCAAGCCGAAGCAGCCATTTTCCGTCAGACAGCCCACAATCAGCGTTGCGCCGTACATAACCTCGTTCGATATTCCGCCGTACTTGTCGAAAATCGCGCGCTCGCTCTCGTTCAGCGGCAAAAGCCCGATATGCGCGGCAATTTCGCTGTTCCAGCCGCAGATTATGTTCGCGGCAATCCTTCGCGCAGCGTTTTTCGCGTTCTCACGAAAAATCCCGTCCAGACCGCCGTGTTCGCTGTTTCGCTCGCTGAAATCGCAGATTGAACGAATAGCAACGCGCGTTGCCATTTCGCTGCCGGAAGCGGAGCGGAAATGCTTTTCGCTGCCGTGACCGTCGGAAACCGCCGCAACCGCGAAATTTTCACCGATGAAAAACCGCGCGCTGTCCTGGCACTCGCCGCCGGTTTCCTCGTGAGAAGCACCGCGGACCGAAAGCGCGCAGCCCGTGAAATTCCTCATTTTTTCGTTGTTCACCATCAAACCGACCGCTTTTTACCAGCCCTCTTCGATGTCCGCGCTTATCTCGTCACTCTCGGCGAACTCGCGGATTTGCTCGGCTGCGGACTCCTGCTTGGTACGGAAATCCTCCTCGGTTTCCGCAAGTCGCATACTCTTGCTGCCGATTTGCGAAGAGGTTACCGCAACGAATTTCACAAGTTTGGCGAGAGCCTCGCCGTTATGCGCGGTGACAACGCTGTCGGGGTTGCCGGTAAAGCGCGAAAGTATATCGAAATCCGCGTCCTCGCCGATAGCAACAGCCGCCTTAATTCCCGCAGCGTACCAGCGGTTCTTGCGCAGCTCGTCAAGACCTTTCTCGAAATTATCGGTCGGATAACCGTCCGACATAAGTATCATAACCGGCGCAAACGAAAGCGACGGCGAGTTCATAAAGCTGTTGCGCGAGAGCTTTGAGGAAAGCTCAGTGAAGGCGCTTCCGAGGTCGGTTACGTTCTCCGCGTCAAGCGGCTTCCACTCGAAATCCTCAACCGAAATCGGCTCGCTGTACATCCACTCGCTTCCGCCCGAGAACTTCAGAACGGCGATTTTGATATCGGCGTCCGCGCCGCCAATCCCGCGAATTTCGGGGATAAGCTCCTCCATAACGGAGTTTACCGTGCCGATTTTCGAGCCGCCCATGCTGCCCGAGCAGTCTATAAGAAAAAACAGTACCATCGACTTTTTTGCAATCTCTTCCGCGTCGTCAAACGGATTTAAAGGTTTGTCGGACATAAAAACCCTCCTCGTTTATAATATACATTATATTATATCACATTTTACGCCAAAAGTCAACACAAAAACATTCCCGCTCACCGAAATCGTGCGGGAAATTCACGAAAATCTTTCACACATATCGCGACAGCTGAAGCTCGTCCCTCGCCAAAAACAGAGTTCTCGCCAACCGACTTCGCGCGTAAATTCTTGCAGAGCATTGCCGATTATCGCGACAGCGAAGCTGTTGTCCGCGAAAATAGCGAGCTTTTCACGAAAATCAAAGCGAAAACAGCTTTCCCGCCAGCCAAAATAACGCGGAAATTCCCGCGAAACTTTGGTTATTATCGCGGCAACCGAAGCCAAGTTTTCCGCGAAATCGGGGGTATTTTTCCCGAAAATTAACACGAATCAACGCGAAATCAGCTTTCTCGCCCGTCAAAATCGCTCGGGAAATTTGCGCAAAACGTTGCCGATTACTGCGATAGCCTAAGCCCGTTTCTCGCGAAAACAGCTTTCCCGCTCACCGAAATGAGCGGGAAAATCTTATAATTTGTTCGTGCGCATAGCCCTCATAGCGTTGATAATCGCGATAACCGAAACGCCCACGTCCGCGAAAACGGCAGCCCACATATTCGCGATACCGACCGCCGTGAGCACAAGCACCGCGACCTTTACCGCGAGCGCAAACACGATGTTTTCCGTGACGATTCGGTGCGTTTTGCGGGCAATTTTCACCGCGAGCGGCACGCTTTCAATATTATCGTTCATCAGCACGATATCCGCCGCTTCAATTGCCGCGTCCGAGCCGAGCGCGCCCATCGCAATTCCCACGTCCGCGCGGGCAAGCGACGGCGCGTCGTTCATTCCGTCGCCGACAAAGCAGAGCGCGGTTTTCGGCGGCTTTTTCGCGTAGATTTCCTCGACCGCCGCAACCTTTCCGTCCGGCAAAAGCTCCGCTCTCACCTCGTCAAGACCAAGCGTTTTCGCGACAGCCTCGGCGGCGTTTTTGCGGTCGCCCGTGAGCATAATTTTCCTGTCCGCGCCAAGCTCCGCGAGCTTCTTGAGAGCCGCAGCAGCGTTCTCCTTCGGTTCATCGCGGACGATAATTCTTCCCGCGTATTTGCCCTCACAAGCGCAGTAAATCACGGTTCCAACGGTATCCGTGCCCTTGACCGGAACGCCGATTTTCTCCATAAAACGCACGTTGCCCACGCAGATTTCCTTGCCCGAAATCACCGCTTTAACACCAAATCCCGCGATTTCCTCAGCGTTTTCCGCGTCAATTTTCAGGGCGAGTTTCTCCGCGGCACGAACGATTGATTTGGCAATCGGGTGATTTGATATCCGCTCGGCTGCCGCGCACATTCCGAGCAATTCCTCCTCGGAAATTCCCTCGGGAACAATTGTCGCGACCTCGAAGCTGCCTTTCGTGAGCGTGCCCGTTTTATCGAAAACGAACGTCCGCGCCCGCGCAAGCTCTTCAAGATAGTTTGCACCCTTAATCATTATTCCGTGCCGAGAAGCGCCGCCGATACCGCCGAAAAACGACAGCGGCACCGAGATAACCAGCGCGCACGGGCAGCTCACAACCAAAAACGTCAGCGCGCGGTAAATCCACTCGCTCCAATTCCCGTCAAACAGCGGCGGCACAACGCCCAGCAAAACCGCGCCGATAACCACAATCGGTGTATAAACCCGCGCAAAACGCGTGATGAAATTCTCGGTTTTCGCCTTGTTTTCCGCGGAGTTTTCCACAAGCTCGAGAATTTTCGCCGCCGTTGAGTCGCAGAACTCGCTTGCCGTGCGGATTTTCAGCAAGCCGCTTGTGTTCACGCTTCCGCTCAGAACCTCGTCGCCGACCGTGACGTCACGCAGAGCGCTTTCACCCGTGAGCGCGGCGGTATTCAGCCCGCTTGAACCGAAAACCACAACCCCGTCCAGCGGCACCTTCTCGCCGGGCTTTATCACGATGATTTCCCCGACGGCAACCTCCTCGGGTGAAACCTCGAAAACCTCGCCGTTGCGCTCAACGTTCGCATAATCGGGACTCAGGTCAATCATATCCGAGATGGATTTTCTCGACTTGCCGACCGCGATTGACTGAAACAGCTCGCCGACCTGATAGAAAATCAGAACCACCGTGCCCTCGGGATAATCGCCGATAATCATCGCGCCGATTGACGCAATCGACATCAGAAAATTCTCGTCAAAAACCTGCCCGTGAGCGATGTTTCGGATTGCTTTCCACAAAACGTCCCAGCCCGCCGTGAGGTACGCCGCAAGGAACACCCCGAGCCGCAGAAACCACAAAAACGAGAACGTTTCCTCGGTTGTCGGGACGAAAAATCCGCCCGCGCAAATCAGCGCCGCGACTATTATCCTCACAAGATTTTTCTTCTGCTTTTTGCTCATAATTTCACCCTTTCCGGCAGCGTGACGCTGCAATTTTTTCACCGGCAAAAACAGCCGATTACTTCAAAACAACCTTGCAGTCGGGCTCAACTTTTTTACACTCCTTAACCGCAAGCTTCACGATTTCATCAAAGCGCTCGTCGTCCGCTTCAATCGTCATTTTCTGCGTCATAAAGCTCACTGTTGCGCTCTTCACGCCGTCGATTTTCTTAATCGCGGTTTCCATTTTCGCAGCGCAGTTCGCGCAGTCAAGGTCAATCAGCTTAAACGTCTTTCTCATAATATTTTTCCTTTCACAATAAGAATTATCACACTTTTTCGATTACCGCGTAACAGCACGGAATCACTCCGTCAATCACCTTTGTGCGAAGTTTTCCCACGCCGCAGGACTTCAGCATTTCCTTGTACGTTTCGGGAGAATAGCTTGCCGAAGCGTCATAGCCGAGCTTCTCGTAGATTTTGAGCATCTTTTCGGCGTGTCCGGCAGTGACAAACGTTGGCAGCAGAAGTTTCCCGCCCGTTTTCAGCACGCGGTAAAGCTCCCTAACCGCGTCCTGCGGATTGTCGAGCAGGTGCAGAACGTTGCCCGCGATAACAATATCATAGGTATTGTCGGCTTCCTGCAAGTCAAAAATGTTGCGCTCGGCGAAGGAAATGTTGTCCTTCCGGCGCTCCGCAGCCTTCTTTTTTGCGGTTTTGAGCATATTCTCCGAGATGTCCGTGCAGAGCACCGACTCCGCCCGAACCGCCGCCGCAAACGACAGCTCGCCCGTTCCCGCAGCACAGTCGAGAACCTTTGCTCCCTGCGGAATAAGGCGGCGTGTTGTCGCGCACATTTCGCGGTAAACCTTGCCGTTGGTGAGCTCGATGATGTCGTAAATTCCCGCAAATCTGTCCCAGAATGTCATCGCAAATTCCCCTTTCACTCGTTAACGTGGTCAAAGCCCTGCTTTAAAATCGTCCCAACGTGGTCGTCCGCAAGCGAGTAGAACACCGTCTTCCCCTCGCGCCGAAACCGCACAAGCTCCGCGTTTTTGAGGATTTTAAGCTGGTGCGAAACCGCGGAATTCGTCATTCCCACGGCAGTCGATATATCGCACACGCAAAGCTCCCCGTACGACAGCGCCGTTAAAATCTTAATCCGAGTCGAGTCGCCGAACACCTTGAAAAGCTCCGACAAATCAATCAGCGTGTCATCATCGGGCATATTCTCGCGAATTTTCGCTATCCGCTCGGGGTGCGCGTGGAGTAATTCACAGTGCGGAATTTCATTTACCAACTTTCTCGCTCCTTTCATTTTATCATTTGAATAACTGTTCAATTGTTTGATTGTATTATAATACTATTTTAAACCGTTGTCAAGAACGAATATCGGCGATTTTTCAAAATAATCGGGAAATTCTCGGATTTTCGGCTAATTTCAAGGTTTTGCTCTGTTTTTTACAAAGTTAAGCAAAAATGAAATGAAACAAGAGAAGCAGAGAAAAACAGAGAGAAATTGAGAGAAATGCAAAGAAAATGGGATATATTTTAAATTTGCGGCAAAAAGGGCTTGACAAATGGAAAAATATTTAGTATAATGACTTTTGTTGATTGAAAAAAAGTGTGTGAATAACACGACCAAATACTAACAGGAGGAAAAATCAATGTCAACTTATATGCCTAACGCACAGACAGTTGAGCGCGCATGGTACGTTCTGGACGCTGCGGAAAAACCGCTCGGACGCGTTGCCGCAACCGCTGCTCACCTGCTCAGAGGAAAGCACAAGCCGACTTTCGCGCCTCACTGCGACTGCGGCGACCACGTTATCATCATCAACTGCTCCAAGGCGGTTCTCACCGGTAAGAAGCTTGAGAAGAAGTTTTACAGATGGCACACCGGCTGGATTGGCCACCTCAAGGAAGTTAACTACGGCACTTTGATGAAGGAAAATCCCGAGAAGGCGATGACTCTCGCTGTAAACGGTATGCTTCCCAACAACACGCTCGGAAGAAAGGCTCTCACCAGACTGCGCTGCTACGCAGGTGCAGAGCACAAGAACGCGGCTCAGAAGCCGGTTGATTACAAGTTTTAAGGAGGGCTTTTTATGTACGAATCTAAACCTTACTACTACGGAACTGGCAGAAGAAAGCACTCCGTTGCACGCGTAAGAGTGTACCCCGGAAGCGGTTCCATCACCATTAACGGCAGAGATATCGACGAGTATTTCGGTCTTGATACCCTCAAGCTCATCGTTCGCCAGCCCCTCGCGCTCACCGATACCCTTGAGAAGTTCGACATCGTTTGCACAGTTGCAGGCGGCGGCGTAACCGGACAGGCAGGCGCTATCCGTCACGGTCTTTCCAGAGCGCTTCTTCAGTACTCCGACGAGCTCCGTCCCGTACTCAAGAAGGCAGGCTTCCTCACTCGTGACCCGAGAATGAAGGAAAGAAAGAAGTACGGCTTGAAGGCTGCTCGCCGTGCTCCGCAGTTCTCGAAGCGCTGATTTTCGGAATTATTTCCAAACTGCAAAAATCAAGGCACTCGCATTTCGGCGGGTGCCTTTTTTTGTTTGGAATACAGCTTAAACCGCTTTCCGACGCGGTTTTTTCCTTGCCGAAACAGAACAGCGCAATCGAAAATCAGAGCTTCTCAATCTCCTCGGCAAAGCTCTTTATGTACTTCTCCGAGCGCTCGAGATAATCCTTGATTTCCTCGTCGGTCCAGTCGTTGAAGGCGCGCGCCTCGGCTTCATAAAGGCGCGCGACAGTGTCCTTGACGAAAATCTTGCCCTTTTCCGTCAAAACAACCTTTTTAGTTCTTCCGTCAATATTCTCGAGATACACAATCTCGTCCCTCTCAAGCGAACGAAGCGCGGAGTTTACGGTCTGCTTGCTGATACCGGATTTTTTGTAAATCTCAGTGAGCAGGCACTCGTCGCCCTCGTCAAAAATCTCGTAAAGCACGACAAAAACGCTGTCGGAAATTCCGAGCTTGACGGAGGAACGGTGATAAAGCGCGTTTAACACTGTGATGAAATTGTTTATCTTGTGAATGTACTCAAACCTGTTGTCCATTTGAAAATCTCACTTTGCATTTATATTATAGTACGAAATCATACATTTGTCAATATATAATATCTTATTATAACAATATTATACCTTTTCCAACAATTTCCGTCAACGTTTTTGGCGATTTTTTGTGAAAAAAGCAATATAAATTTGTGAAAATTGACGGCACTTTTGAAAGTCTTTTCAAAATTTTCCGTTTTAGCCGAAAATAATTGACAAAAAATTAGAAAATATTGTATAATAAGTATAAGTATAACTTTGGCAGGACAAAAAGGAGAACGTGAGATGGAAACAAATGCAAATGCAATTCGCTTGGTTGACCTTATCCCCGTGGAAACGCTCCAGAAAATTCAGGATTCTTTTTCAAAGATGGCAAGAATGGCGTCCTTGACTACCGATGAAAACGGGGTTCCGCTCACGCAGGGCTCAAACTTCACGGAATTCTGCACGGAATTTTGCCGAAAATCGCCGATAGGCAGGGCACGCTGCGAGAAATGCGACCGCGACGGCGCGATAACGGTTCTCAAGACGGGAAAGCCGACGTCTTATTTCTGTCACGCAAATCTTGTGGATTTTGCCGCGCCGATAATGCTCGGTGACCGCATGATAGGCAGCTTTATCGGCGGACAGGTTCTCGCCGAGGAGCCGGATATTGAGAAAATGCGTCAGGTTGCAAAGGAAATCGGCGTTGACGAGGAGGGCTTTATCGCGGCGGCAAAGAAAACCCAGATTGTCCCGAAAGCCGCAATCTAGCGCTCCACGAACTTCATCTACGAATTCGCAAACATAATCTCAAATATGGCGTTCAAGACCTATGAAACCATAAGGATTGCCGAGCAGTCCGCAAGGCAAAAATCCGACTTCCTCGCAAATATGAGCCACGAAATCCGCACGCCGATGAACGCGGTTCTCGGAATGGCGGAAATGGCTCTGCGAGAGGAAATGACGCCGCAGGCAAAGGAATATATCCGCCAAATCCGCGCGTCGGGAAAAAATCTGCTCGTCATCATAAACGATATCCTCGATTTCTCCAAGATTGAATCGGGCAAAATGAACATTGTCGAGGTTGTGTACGAGCCGCTCTCCATCATCAACTCGCTTTCAAATATCGTCAACACGCGCATAGGCTCAAAGAAAATCGAGTTCACCATCAATTTTGACGCGAAGCTCCCGCACAAGCTGTACGGCGACAACATCAGAGTGCAGCAAATCCTCCTCAATCTCTTGAACAACGCGGTTAAATTCACCGAAAAAGGCGAGGTTCACCTGTCGGTTTCGTTTGAGCCGATTGACAGCGAAACGATAATGCTCAAAGCGGTCGTTCGGGACACGGGAATCGGCATCAAGAAACAGGATTTTGACAAGCTGTTCCAGTCGTTCCAGCAGGTTGACAGCAAGCGCAACCGCAATATCGAAGGCACAGGTCTCGGACTTGCGATTTCTCAGCAGCTGCTGCGGCTGATGGACGGTACAATTTCCGTTGAGAGCGAGTACGAAAAGGGAAGCACGTTCTACGTCAATCTCCCGCAGAAAATCATCGACCCCGCGCCGTCTATACCTGTTCCCGACAGCAATCTGAAAGCCGCGCTCATTATCGAGAATGAGCACGTCCTCAAGCAAATCTGCAAGGACCTCTCGGCGCTCGGTATCAAGTACACCGACCTTGAAATGCAGGGAAGTCTTGAAAACATCAAGGACGGCTACATAATCGTTGAAAAGCACCTTTTCGGCGACAGAATAAAGAAATCGCTCGCCGATAATCCAAAGTTGAAATGCCTGCTTGTCGCGCCGTTTGAGAGTGCCGCAGATATCAATATGCCGCGCGTGAAAATGCTGCACAAGCCGGTGTTCTCGCTGGGACTTTACTCCGCGCTCGGTCTTGGTGAAAATCTCGCCGAAATCAGCGACTCAAACGAGGACAACTTTGTGTTCACCGCACCCGACGCGCATATTCTCATCGTTGACGACAACCCGATAAACCTGACGGTTGCCTGCGGTATCATCGAGCCGCTCGGAATGAAGGTTGACACGGCAACGGGCGCGCTCGAAACTATCGAGAAGGTCAAGAAAGTCAAGTATGATATCGTGTTTATGGACCACATGATGCCCGAAGTTGACGGTATCGAAACAACGCACATTATCCGCAGACTCATCGTCGGCTACGAAGACGTGCCGATAATCGCGCTCACCGCAAACGCAATCGGCGGCACAAAGGAAATGTTCCTGCGCGAGGGAATGAACGATTTTGTCGCGAAGCCGATTGAGGTGACGGATATTGTTGCGGCAATCAGAAGGTGGCTGCCGAAAGAGAAGATAATCTCCGCTGCCGTTCAGAAGGGGAAAAAATCCGCCGAGCAAAAGCAAGAGCTTGTTATCGAGGGGCTGAACGCGCAGCACGCGCTCGCGCTTTTGGGCAGCGAAAAGCTCTATATGCAGATACTCAAGGAGTATTATCTGTCCATTGAAAAGCGCGCCGCGATAATCTCCGATATGCTCCAAAAGAACGACATAAAGGGCTACACAATCGAGGTTCACTCGCTCAAGAGCACCTCTCGGCAAATCGGTGCGGACGAGCTTGCCGACCTTGCGGCAAGTCTTGAAAAAGCGGGAAACGAGCAGAACGTTGACCTCATTTTCGCCAAAACAAGCGACCTTATCGCGGACTTTTTGGAGTACAAGAAAATTCTCGCGCCGCTGTTCCCCGATGGCGAGGAAAGCTTTGTTCAAGGCACCGCAGGCATTGACGATGTGATGAACCTGCTCGGCGAGATGAACGACGCGCTTGACGCGTTTGATACGCTTCAGATGGACGAGGTTATCGAGAAGATGTCCAAATACACGTTCTCACCCGAGCAGGAAAAGTGTTTCGGCGAACTGAAATCCGCCGCTGAATTGAGCGATATCGAAGCTTGCGCGGCGGCGGTTGAGGCGTGGAAAAAGGCAGCCGAAGCCGATGAGAAAAAGCTGCTGACAACTCCCGATGAAGTGAAAGCGGTTCTCGAAAAAACCGAGGGCGCTCTCGAGGATTTCGACACGCTGCTGATTGACGAGGCTGTCGAGGAAATGGGCAAAATGCACTTCCCCGACAACCAGAAAGCGCTCTACCAAAAGCTGAAAGAAGCAGCCGAGTTCTCGGATATCGAGCTTTGCGCGAAGATTGTCGAGGAGTGGAAAAAGGCGCTTTGAGCGGCAAAAATATGGAGGAAACTGAAATGAGCAGGCATTTAGCATTTTGGAAATACAACGACGGAACATATCTCGATAACCCAAAAGTATACGAAACAGCTTGCATTGATGGAAAAGCAGTCGAAGGGCTCGCGACTCTTCCTGTCGGCGATATTCTTAACAGAGCAAGTGAAATTTTCAGCGATTACGACAAGCTTGATGAATACAATTACGAGAGCCCAAAAGGCAGTTTTACGATAATTGCAGACGAGCAAGCTGTATTGTTTGACTGCGGCTGGGATATGCTTGAAACGGAGTTGAACAAAATCATTGATTTAATGGACGAGTTCGACTGCCCGTTTTACGACCCGCAAATCGAAACGAGATTTGACGGAGTATAAGTTGCAATTTATCGTTCGATAAGCCGATTTTACATTTAAATACCGAGAGTTTTCTCTCAAAATCTTCCCCGTGATTAAATTCGCGGGGATTTTTTTGTTTTCGAGCAAAATTTGCGAAAATAGTTAATTTCTACGCACTCATAACGACAACCTTCGCGGAAAGACCGTGCTATAATTTAACCAAAGGCAGCGAAAAGCGTTCGCCAAAGCGCGGCTGCCTGTCCGCTCACCGCGCGCCCGCGTTTTATCGGGAAACAACGGAGTAAGGACTGCGGAAATCCGCGCCGCCGAGTGCGTTTTGCTCGGCGCGGCGCGGAGATTTTGTTGATTTAGGGGGAAAATTATGCTGAAAATCTACAACGACGGGAAAAGGATAACCGCCGCGCTTTACGGCGATATCGACCACCACGCCGCCCGTGAATTCCGCACGGCGCTCGATGAAGTGATAGCGCGCTCCCGCCCCGAGCTTCTGGTGCTCGATATGGAAAATGTCGGGTTTATGGACAGCTCGGGCGTGGGGCTTATTCTGGGGAGAATGCGCGCCGTAAATGATGTCGGCGGTGAACTTCTCATCAAAAACGCGCGCGGGGAAATCGCCGAGATGATACGGCTGTCGGGGCTTTCCTCGCTTATCGTCGCCAAAACCACGAACTAAAAGGAGTAAAAATGAAAAGAAAACTGATTAACGAATGCGCGCTTCGCTTTCCCGCGATTTCGCGAAACGAAAGCCTGTCGCGTTCCTCAGCGGCAGCTTTTGTCCTGCAGCTTGACCCAACCGTTGAAGAAACAGCCGCGATAAAAACTGCGGTATCCGAGGCGGTGACGAACGCGATAGTCCACGGATATCGTGACAGGAAAGGCACGGTTGAGATGATAATGCGGCTGTACGAGGGCAATCTTGTGCAAATCATCGTCAAGGACAAGGGCTGCGGTATTCCGGACGTAAAAGCGGCAATGGAGCCGGAGTTTTCGACAGCACCGCCCGAGGAGGAGCGCTCGGGGCTTGGGTTTACGGTTATGGAGAGCTTTATGGACAAGGTTCGCGTGCGCTCTGCCGAGGGAAAAGGCACTTGCGTGACGCTTGAAAAGACGCTTCTTGGAAAATGACGCGTGACGAATTTATCGAGAAAAATCTGCCGCTCGTCCACTCTCTCGCAAACCGTTTTCGCGGGCGCGGAATTGAATACGAGGAGCTTTATTCGGCGGGGTGCGTGGGGCTGGTAAAGGCTTGCGACAACTTCGACGAGAGCCGAAACCTCAAATTTTCTACATACGCCGTTCCCGTGATTTTGGGTGAAATAAAGCGGCTTTTCCGTGACGGCGGGGCAATCAAAATGAGCCGTTCACTCAAAGAATTGTCGATGAAAGCGGCAAGAGCGCGGGACGAGCTTTCTGCTGACGGGAAGATACCGACGGTAAGCGAAATTGCCGCGAAAATCGGCGCTTCGGAGGAGGACGTTTCGGAGGCAATCTCCGCGGGACTGCCGCCCGTTTCCCTCACCTGCGATGAGGAGGGCACGGAGCTTTCCATTCCCGCCGAGAGCAAGGAAGCCGCGCTTATCGACAAACTCGCTCTGCGGCAGTGTTTAAACGCGCTCTCCGACGAGGACCGCGCGCTGATTATAATGCGGTTTTTCCGAAACAAAACCCAAGCCGAAACCGCAAAGCTGCTCGGCTGCACGCAAGTCGGAGTTTCACGGCGCGAGAGGAAAATTCTGGAGGAGCTGCGGGAAAAACTCACCTAAAAAAATCTCCTATTTATATAAAAGCCCTTGATTTTAACGTCAAAATATGTTACAATAATGGTATATAGACTTTAAACCTAAAAAAGTCTGGTGAGAAAGGTGCAGATGCTAGGAAGCGACTTCACGGCTAGGCTTTGTGCCTGCCGAAGCGTGCAACACGGATGTTGCGAGGTCATCGCCAAAAAGCGGCACGGACGCCGCTAACAAAGCGATGACACGCTGACAACGCAGATGCGCCTTTATCAACAGACTTATGAAATTCTCACTTTGACGTTTTTTATAATAGGAGCATTTTTCTAATGGCAGACAAATTAAACGTATGCTTGATGAACGACTCGTTTGCGCCGATAATTGACGGCGTTGCGAATGCTGTTATGAACTACGCAAGCATAATTACTTCGGATAATCTCGGCAAGGCAACCGTTGTCACACCGAATTTGCCAGGAGCAGAGGACAACTATCCCTTTGATGTCGTGCGTTACCGCAGTATGAACATCACGAAGAAAATCTGCGGCTACCGCGCGGGCTACCCGTTTTCGAGCAGCAAGCTGGACGCGCTCGCAGGGCAGGATTTCAACATAATCCACAGCCACTGCCCTTTCGCTTCAACGATGATGGCGCGTGTTTTGCGGGAAAAGAGCAACGTGCCGATTGTCCTTACATATCACACAAAATTCGATATCGATATCCGCCGCTCGCTTCCGAACAAGCTGATGGCGGAGCAGGCAATAAAGTTCGTGGTGAACAACATTTCCGCCTGCGACGAGGTTTGGACGGTGAGCCACGGCGCGGGTGAAAATCTTCGCAGCCTTGGCTACAAGGGCGATTTCGTGGTAATGGAAAACGGCGTGGATTTCCCGAGAGGGCGCGCCGACAAAAACGCTGCCGAGGAGCTGCGCCGCGAGTATGGCGTTGCACCCGAGGAATTTCTGTTTATGTTTGTCGGGCGGCTTTTGTGGTACAAGGGCTTGCGGTACATTCTGGACGCGATTAAAATTCTCGCTGCGAAAAACCTCAAGTTCAGATTTATGGTTGTCGGCGACGGCATCGAGCGCGAGGAAATCGAAAACTACGCGAAGGAAATCGGCGTTTACGACAAGTGCATTTTCACGGGCGCGGTGACCGACAGAGAAGAGCTGCGCGTTTACTACACTGCGGGCGAGCTTTTTGTGTTCCCGTCCGAATACGATACAAACGGAATTGTCGTGCGCGAGGCGGCAGCCTGCGGAGTGGCTTCGATTTTGATTAAGGGAAGCTGCGCTGCCGAGGGCATAACGGACGGAAGAACGGGAATTTTGTGCGAAGCGGACGCGGCTGATGTTGCGGCGAAGATGGAGTTTGCTGTCGAAAACCGCGAGAAAGCTCACGAGTTCGGCGAGCACGCGATGAACGAGGTTTACGTTTCGTGGGAGGACGCGGTGAAAAACGCCGTGAACCGTTATCCCGAGGTTGTCGAGCGCTGTATGAAGGGACAAACCCAGCGCCGCGAGGGAGCTGTTACGGAGGAATTTTTCGTGATAATGGACAACGTGACGAAAAGTATCCAAAAAATCCGCAGCATACCGACAGGTATCAAGGAAAAGAGCCAAAAAACCAAAGAAAAACGGCTAAAAGCAAAATTGGAAAAAGCAAGCCTGAAAAAAGGTGTTCTGCCTATTCCCGAGGGTTTTTCCGCGAAAGATATCAGAATTGAGCAAAGCGTCTGCACGGGCGAAAAGACAATCGGCTTTTTCAGCGCCGAGCAAAACAAGCTTATGTATTCCGAGCTTGTGAATGACGATGAGGATATCAAGGCGTTTTATGACAAATACGGAATAATGTCCGACCTTGACGATGACGAAGAGGACGAGTAATTTTTGCCGTACTTGTCGAAAAATGTAAAATATTAATAAATTGAGGTGCGCTATGACTGTCAAGACTTTTTCCATCAATCCCGAAAAAACAGCTTATGTAAAGGCGTTTTTGCCCGATGTTATACCGGGAATTGAATTCACCGAAAAACGTCCGTCCATCGTGATTTTCCCGGGCGGCGGCTATCAGTACTGCTCCGAGCGCGAAATGGAGCCGATTGCTTTTCAGTATCTCGCGGCGGGCTATGCGGCTTTCGTTGTCACTTATTCGGTCAACGCGCCGTTCCCGACGTCGCTTATGGACGCGGCGTACACCTTCTATAAAATCCGTATGAGAGCGGAGGAATTTCACATCGACCCGAAGAAAATCGCAGTACTGGGCTGTTCATCGGGCGGACATTTGGCGGGCTGCCTTGCGACAATGTGGAGCGATAATCTCGTTGTCAAGGCAATCGGCTGCGAGCCGGAGGATTTGCGTCCGGACGCGGCGGTGCTCTGCTACCCTGTTATCAGCGGCGTGACCGCGCCTCACGTCGGGAGCTTCAAGATACTCTTGGGCGAGGACGCAAGCCGCTCCGACCTGTCAAGACTGTCGCTTGAAAACCGCGTTACGCCGAAAACACCGCCGATTTTCATCTGGCACACCGCAAACGATGAGAGCGTTTCCGCGCATAATTCGCTGGTGATGGCGAAGGCTTGTATCTCGAACCGCGTTCCCGTGGAGCTTCATATGTACGCCGAAGGACCTCACGGAATTTCGACCGCAGACAAGACGATTGCGAGGGGCGAAAACGATATCAATGAACACATCAGACGCTGGATAAAGCTGTCGATTGAGTTCTTGAACAAGTATATGAATGTGTAATTTCGGGCAAATTAGTCAAGACTAACTCGTCTGCGCAATGCAAAAATGTGCAGACTGCCAAAATTTGCAGAAAAACAGAAATAATTGCAAAAAAGTCTTGACATAATCGGGAATTTGAAGTAAAATTTAATCAGTTAGTTAAGGCTAACTCAAAGGAGCAAGTGCATTATGGTTATTCCGGATAAGCTAACCTATACGCGAAGCGAGAAAATCGCCGAGATTGCCTGCGCAGGCGCGGCGGCGGCATTTACCGCAGCAATGATTGCGATGATGACGCTTGGACAAACGGACGGCGGGAACTCAATCCTGTTGGTGGTTTTGCTGATAATTTACGGCTTGTTTACAATCTGCTCGGTTTACCCGCAGCACACAAATCTGTTTGACAAGCCCGAAAATATATCCGAAGCGTCGTTCAGAAAAACGCGCTGCGGGTTGATTATCGCAAAAACGATACTTATGGCGGCAATTTTTGCGCTGTCGCTGCCGATAATAGCGTAATGCACCGCCCGAAAACGAAGAAAGGAACTTTTTATGAAAACCCCATTTGTAACCAAGGAACAAATCGAAGAGATAACCAAAACCTATCCCACGCCTTTTCACATCTACGATGAAAAGGGTATCCGCGAAAATGCACGCCGCCTCAAAGCAGCGTTTTCGTGGAACAAGGGATTCCGCGAGTATTTCGCGGTAAAGGCAACGCCGAACCCGTTTATAATGAAGATTTTGCAGAGCGAGGGCTGCGGCTTTGACTGCTCCTCGTACACCGAGCTTATGCTGTCGGACGACGTAGGCGCGAAGGGTCACGACATTATGTTCTCGTCCAACGCGACGCCGGACGCTGACTTCAAGAAAGCGTATGAGCTCGGCGCAATCATCAACCTTGACGATTTCACGCACATAGACGTGCTCGACAAGCTGACGGGAATTCCCGAAACGATTTGCTGCCGCTATAATCCGGGCGGCGAGTTCAAGACGGACGGTTCGCCGAACGTAATGGACACGCCGAAAGACGCGAAGTACGGCTTCACGCACGACCAGATTATCGAGGGCTACAAAATCCTCAAGGAAAAGGGCGCGAAGAAGTTCGGTATGCACGCGTTCCTTGCTTCCAACACGCTCACAAACGATTATTACCCGACGCTTGCGGGAATTATGTTCAGAACTGCGGTTGAAATCAAGGAAAAGACGGGCGTTGAGATTTCGTTCATCAACCTCAGCGGCGGCGTGGGTATCCCCTACAAGCCCGACCAGCCCGCAAACGATATCGCGGTTATCGGCGAAAAGGTTCGCCAGAAATACGAAGAAATTCTCGTTCCCGCGGGAATGGGCAATGTCGCGATTTTCACCGAGCTTGGCAGATTTATGCTTGCGCCCTACGGAATGTTAATTGCAAAGGCAATCCGCGAAAAGCACATTTATAAGGAATACATCGGACTTGACGCGTGCGCGGCAAACCTTATGCGCCCCGCAATTTACGGCGCTTATCACCACATAACGGTGCTCGGAAAGGAAAATCAGCCCTGCGACCACAAGTACGATATCACGGGCGGACTTTGCGAAAACTGCGACAAATTCGCGGTTGACAGAATGCTCCCGAAAATCGATATCGGCGATTATCTCGCAATCCACGATACGGGCGCTCACGGCTTCTCGATGGGCTACAACTACAACGGCAAGCTCAGAAGCGCAGAATTGCTGCTTCGTGAGGACGGAAGCGTGAAGTTAATCCGCCGCGCGGAAACTCCCGAGGATTATTTCGCAACATTTGACTTCGCGAACAAAAACTACGAGCTGTAATAAGGAGGACTTATGAGAGATTTTGCGGGCTTTAAAAAGGGCGTAAACCTTGGCGGCTGGCTTTCGCAGTGCGACTACTCGCTTGACCGCCTCGAGAATTTCATCACCGAAGAGGACATCGCGAAAATAGCAAGCTGGGGTGCGGACCACGTTCGTCTGCCGTTTGATTTCAACATTCTCTTGGACGAAAACGGCGAGCTGAAGCCCGATGCGTTCAAATATCTCGACCGCGCTGTCGAGTGGGCGCAAAAGCACGGCTTGAACATAATTCTCGATTTGCACAAGACAATGGGCTACTCCTTTGACCCGGGCGAAAAGGAAATCGGTTTCTTCTCAAATGTGAAATATCAGGACATTTTCATCAATTTGTGGAAAGCGGTTGCCGCGCGTTATGCCGACAAGCCCGACAGCATTGCCTTTGAAATTCTGAACGAAATCACCGAAGATGAATTTGCCGAGCCTTGGAACAAAATCGCGAAGCGAGTTATCGGGGAAATCAGAAAAATTGCGCCGAGAAACCACATAATCTACGGCGGAATTCACAACAACAGCATCAAAGGTCTGGCGCTGCTTGAGAAGCCGCTTGACGACAGGATAGTGTACACGTTCCACTTCTACGACCCGCTGATTTTCACGCATCAGAAAGCGTACTGGGTTGCGGGAATGCCTGCGGATTTCGAGATGTCTTATCCCGCGCCGACAGCCGAGTTTGTTGAAAAATCGAAGCAGTTCCCCGAGAAAAAGGTCTGGGAGGTTTTTGACGGCTACACCGAGGACACGGTTGACGCGAGATTTCTGGAGTTTTATATGAAGGAAGCGGTTGAGTTTGCCGAGAAAATGAACGCGCCGCTTTACTGCGGAGAATACGGCGTAATCGAGGTTGCGCCGCTTGAGGACACGCTTCGCTGGCACCGTGATATGCGCAATACCTTCGACAAGCTGAACATCGGACGCGCGATTTGGTCGTACAAGGAGATGGATTACGGCATTATCGATGAAATCCGTAAACCGATTTACGATGAACTCATCAAGATGATATAAAAACGCGGCTCGGTGAAAAATCCGAGCCGTTTTTGTTATAAAAGCATTACAGCCCCGAGGAAAGCTCCCCGAGGCTGTAACGCTTGGTTGGTAATTTATGAAAAGGGTGGTTGGCAATGTTTCGGTAATAAGCTCTGCTTGCTTATTACAGTTATATAATAACAGCTTTTTATGACAGCACAAAGTTTTTCGCGTGAAAATTTTGTGAAATTATTGTAAAGAAATGTTGACAACCCTAAATAATTCATCAACATTCTCCAAATCGAACCGAAGCATTCTCGCTCCATCGGTTGCCGAGAGATAATCGCCGCCGTCCTCGAAGGAATAGCCGTTTTGGTGGAGGAAACCTGCGGCGAGGAGCTTGTGGTCGCAGTAGAACGAGCCGATAATTTCGAGAAACTCGCGCGCAAGCGAATCGAGAGAAATCGGCGCGAAAACGCTCTCGGGCAAGCCCTCAATCTGAACGAAAAGCGCTCCCCCGTCGTACGGGCAGCGGTAATAGCAGGCGTTTTTCTCGGACGCAGCCACGGTAATCATCGAGAGATTGTGACCCGTGTGAATTTCATCGAGCATAAACTTTTCCGTCCGGAACTCCGCGCACTCGGAAAGATTTCTCTTGGCACGTCTTGACGGCGCAAAGCAAATCTCCGGCACGCCGCTTTCGGTGTTTGCCCAGCCCCAGAGCCAGGTGTTGCTCTGATAGCTCTCCGAGCCGATTATGCCGCAGTCGAACTCCTGCTCGCCGAACTTTATGCGGCGGTTTTTCACGTCAACATTCCAGCCGCTTTCGCCGATAACCATCTCCCCCATTTTCTTCTGCCGTGAGATAGCCGCGCCGACCGACAGCGACAAAAGGCTGAGATAATCGCTTTTGTCGAACTCGATGGGTGTTGTTAAAATACCGATTTTTTCCATTCCTGCTCCTTTTCAAGACGCAAGCCGCGAAACGAACGGCGCCGCCTTATATCTGAATTTGCTGACCGAATTTCCGCAAAATGTCCCTGAATAAAACCTTGTCGATTTTCCACATTTTGGTTTTACCCTTGAGCGCGTCGTCAACGCGGTTTTCAAACTGCATAAAAACCTCGGAGTAGTCCTCGGTGAAATAGAAAACGCATTGGAGGTAATTATCCTTTGAAGCGTAATAGTTGGCGGGCGTGTAGCTCAAAACCGCGGTAATATCGGTGTTAAGCTCGTTTTCAACGCGAGTCAGCGGGAGCGCGTTAAACTGAACCTTTTTGGTTTTGGGCAGCGACAGCGCGTGCTTTTCCTCATCGGAGAGCTTGCTTTTTTTCGCGAAACCGAACATAATTATCACCTTATTATAATAGAATAAATTGCCAATAGCATATTTACACTTTTAGTATATCATATTGTTTCATATATTTCAATATGTA
>SFLN01000134.1 GCA_004554555.1 [Eubacterium] saphenum
TTTTTACGGCACCCGAAAGGATTTCTCCGAGCTTCCCGAGGACATCGCGGACGACGGTAAAATCGATGAAAACCTGCTTAACGAGGAAATGCTCGAGCAGCTTGCCGACGCGCTTGAAAGTCTTGACGAGCGCTCGCGGGATTTGATAATTCTCCACTATTACAGCGGTTTAACATTGAAGGAAATTGCCGACAGAATGCAGATGTCCTACCCAAACGCAAAGGTTATACATAAGAAAGCGCTGCGGGCAATGCAGGCGGTTTTGGGCGACTTGAACTGAAGAAAGGAAAAACTATGAAAAAATTATCTTTGAGGAAAATTTCATCTTTGCTCGTGAGCTTGATTATGCTTATGAGTATTTCATTTGTTTTGCCGTTTACGGCAAGCGCGGCGGACACCACGGATTTCACGATAAAAATCGTACATACAAACGATATCCACGCGCGCGTTATCGAGAACGCAGACGGCAAGATTATCGGAATGGAGCGCCTCGGCGGGATTATCGACGACTACTGCAAGGACGCGGATATAAGCCTTGTGTCTGATTCGGGCGATATGTTCCACGGACAGTCGATTGCGACGCTTGTTCAGGGCGAGTCGATTGCTCGGCTTATGAAGGAGTGCGGGTATGACGCGATGACCGCGGGCAACCACGACTGGAGCTACGGCAAGGACAGACTGAAGGAGCTCGTTGAGATGTCTGGAGCGGAGATGCTTTGCGGAAATGTTGTCGATGAAAACGGAAATCCGTTTTTCGGGAATTACTGCATAATGCAGGAAGCCGAAAAGGACGGAAAAACGCTTACCGTGGGCGTTTTCGGGCTGATTGACCCTGCGGTTTATTCGTCAACGGCACCGTCAAATGTCGCGGGACTTACGTTCACCGACCCCGTTGAATACGCGAACAAAGCCGCCAAAGCGTTTAAAGACAAGGGCTGCGATGTGGTAATCGCGCTTTCTCACACATATAAGCCCGAGGAGCTTGCAAAGCAGGTTGACGGCGTGGATTTGTGGCTTTGCGGTCACGAGCATATCGATATCAACACCACCGTTACCACTCCGAACGGCTCTACGGCTATTGTTATCGAGAACGGCTATTATCTGTATCAGGTTGGGCTGATTGAGCTTAACGTCACGATGGACGAAAGCGGCGAGATTACTTCTATTGATTACAACAGAACTGCGCTTGATTACGAGAAAGCGTCCGCATACGAGAAAAACGCCGATGTAACGGCTGTTCTTGACGAGATAAACAAGGAGCAGAGTGTGATTTTGAACAAGGTTGTCGGTTCTTCACCGGCAGAGCTTGACGGTGTTTGGGAGCACCTTAGAATTGACGAAACAAACCTCGGCAGAGCGGTTACGGCGGCTTATCTCAAAGCAACCGGCGCGGACGTTGCCTTTGAAAACGCGGGCGGAATCCGCGCAAGCGTGAAGGCGGGCGAGATAACCTACGGCGATATCATCGGCGTCAGCCCTTACGGAAACTACATTGTCACAAAGCAGGTTACGGGACAGCAGCTCAAGGAAATCCTTGAAACCTCGATTGATATCCAGCTTCAGTGCATCGCGGCAAACGACAGCGGAATTTACGACGCTTGGCCGAAATCCAGCGGAAGCTATCTGCAAACGGGCGGAATGACGGTTGAGTACAACCCGAGCCTTGAAGAGGGCAAGCGTGTTGTATCGGTTAAGGTTGGCGATGAGCCGCTTGACGAGAGCAAGCTGTACACGGTTGCCACGAACAATTTTGTCGCGGTTTCGAAGTATTACCCGCAGCTTGCCGAGGCGGAGGAAACCGGTGAATTCTGCGCTTGCGATGAGGCGCTGATTGAGTTCTTCAAGCAGGACAGCGCGGCAATCGAGCAGGCTGTCAACAAGCAGGGAATGATTAAAACAAGCAAAACCGCCGACAGCGATGTCCCTCCGACGGGCGTTGAGGATATGACGTTTGTTGTGGTTTTGGCAGCAGCTGCGGTTCTCGCGGCAGCACTTGCGATGAGAAAAAAATCTGCCGAATAACGCGAAAATTCTTCAAAAAGCGGTATCCCTCGGTGATTTTCAATCGTATAAATTAACAGAAAGGCAAAAACAACCAAGTGAGTTTATGGAGGAATGCCTATGAAAACAATCGAACAGTTTTTTAGCGAAATCGAAACAAACGATGAGCTTTTTGACAAGCTCATAACGATAACAAATGACGAGGAACTTGAAACATTCCTCAACGAAAACTCTGTTTCGGGAACAACCAACGAGTTCAAGGCTCTTGTAGTTGCAAATGCGAGAGGTGAGCTTACCGATGAAGAGCTTGAACAAGTATCGGGAGGAGCCGACTTTTTGTCAAGTCAATTCAGAAAAATGCTCCGCTACCGGCGCAAATAACGGTGTTAACTTCAACAAACGACGCGGAGCTTGAAGCGGTTTCGTGCGGCGGTTTCCGGAAATCGCTGAAAGATTTCTTTAGTAAAGTAAGCCCGACATTTATGATTTTGGGCAGATAAAGAATAGCAGTATGAGCTGAACGAAGCCGCGTATAGGCTTTGTGAAAATGAAGGAGAGTACTTATGTGGGATACCATCATACTTATTTTGGACATTTTAACCATCGTATTCGGCGTTGCAAGCGTAATTATCGCGCTTGTAAGACCGCCGAAGACAAATCAGTCAAGGACAGTTCAGATTGTAGTGTCTGTGATACTTATTATTTACGGCGTTTATTCGCTGATAAAAGGCAGATAATATCGGGAATTGCTGAGAAAGGAGATTCCTATGGGAAACGAAAAAGTTGTTGTAAAGCAGCTTGTGGAGCGGTTTGACGCGGAGGAGCTGAAAACGCTCGGCGCTGCGGATACCGCAGAGTCTTTGAAGACTGCGGCAAGCGAAATGGGAAAGACGCTCACCGATGACGAGGCAAGCGCGCTTTTTTCAGCATTTGCGGATTTGAGCAAAAGCGGCGAGCTGTCCGACGAGGCTTTGGAGACGGTTGCGGGCGGTTATTTCGTTGACTTCAACCCCGGCAAAAAAGGTTCTCTCGGGATTAAGCTGCTCTAATTCAACAAAATCACCCGCTCGAGATAAAATCGGGCGGGTTGTTTTTGTGGATTTTATTTGCGTTATCGAAGCGTCATTCCTTGACGGCGCACACTTCCTGCAAAGCGGAGATAATCTCGGCGATATGCTTTGCGGCGAATCCGTTCATACCCGCGTCGAGAGCGGCTTTTTTGTCCTCGTCGAAGGCATTTGCGGTCATCGCGACGATGGGGATATTCGCCTTCGACTTGTCGGGGAGCTTTCGGATAACCTCGGTTGCCTTGAAGCCGTTCATATTCGGCATTTGGATATCCATCAAAATTACGTCAAAATATCCCGCTTCCGCCTTTTCCACCATATCAACGCACTCAATTCCGTCAACGGCGCGCTCCACGGTGAAGCCGACTTCTTCCAGCAGCGCCGTGGCAATTTCCGCGTTCAAATCGTTGTCCTCGGCGAACAGAACTCTGATATTTTTCGGCTTTGAGGTATCCGCGGGCGCTAAAGCGTGATGCTTTTCGGTCTGAGATTTATCGCAAATTCTGTAAGAGATGACAACGGTGAATTTCGTGCCCTTTCCAAGCTCGCTTTCAACCTCAATCGTTCCCCCCATAAGCTCAACCAAGCTCTTTACAATGGGAAGTCCCAGGCCAGTGCCGGAAATTTTGCTTTCGGTTGAGTTGTGCTCACGGACAAACGAGTCGAAGAGGTGCAGCAAATAGCCGGGGCTCATTCCGATACCGGTATCCGCAACCTCGACTTTATACGTCGCGCGCGTTTCATCGGTCTGAGGCAGTTCTGTCATAGAGATGTCGATTTTCCCGCCCGCCGTGGTGTATTTTATTGCGTTGCTGATGAGGTTGGAGAAAATCTCGCGCACCTTTGTTTCGTCCAAATAAACGTACTTGTGCTGAATGTCAACCGTGTAATTGCAGGTGAGGTTTTTCTTTTTGATTTCCACGTCAAATACGGACAGATACTCCTTGTTCGACGCCATAAGGTCAACGGCTGTTTCATCAAGCTCGGCTTCACGGGTTGCCTTTGAGAGATTGGAGATGGTTTTCCGCACGTTTATGAACATCAAAACCAGCACCAGAACGCAAATTCCGCCTATCTGCAGCATAACCGCCGCATA
>SFLN01000023.1 GCA_004554555.1 [Eubacterium] saphenum
CTGCAAAGGAAGCGGAGGAGAACGTTGTAGAAATCGGCAACCCTACAATAGGACGCTGATAAAGATAACAATTTTTGAATAGAAAAAGCGGTCACCGAAAAGTGACCGCTTTGGTTTTGTGTTTGGATTTTGCGGGGATTAGCCCTTCATAGCCTCTTCAACCGCAACCGCACAAGCAACAGTAGCGCCAACCATGGGGTTGTTGCCCATACCGATAAGACCCATCATCTCAACGTGCGCGGGAACGGAGGAAGAACCTGCGAACTGCGCGTCGGAGTGCATACGGCCCATGGTATCGGTCATACCGTAGGAAGCGGGGCCTGCTGCCATATTGTCGGGGTGGAGGGTACGACCTGTACCGCCACCCGAAGCAACGGAGAAATACTTCTTACCCTTGTCGTTGCACTCTTTCTTGTAGGTGCCGGCAACGGGGTGCTGGAAACGGGTGGGGTTGGTGGAGTTACCGGTGATGGAAACGTCAACGCCCTCTTTCCACATGATAGCAACGCCCTCGGTTACATCGTTTGCGCCGTAGCAGTTAACCTTTGCGCGAAGACCGGTGGAGTAAGCCTTGCGGAATACTTCCTTAACCTCGCCGGTGTAGTAATCCATCTCGGTTTCAACGTATGTAAAGCCGTTAATTCTAGCGATAATCTGAGCAGCGTCCTTGCCGAGACCGTTCAAGATAACGCGCAGCGGTTCCTTACGAACCTTGTTTGCCTTTTCAGCGATACCGATTGCACCCTCAGCGGCAGCGAAGCTCTCGTGACCTGCGAGGAAGCAGAAGCATTTGGTTTCGTCCTCGAGGAGCATTTTGCCGAGGTTTCCGTGGCCAAGACCAACCTTTCTCTGGTCAGCAACCGAGCCGGGAATGCAGAATGCCTGGAGGCCCTCACCGATAGCAGCGGCAGCGTCCGCAGCTCTTGTGCAGCCCTTCTTGATAGCGATAGCGCAGCCTACGGTGTAAGCCCACTTAGCGTTCTCGAAGCAGATGGGCTGGATACCCTCGGTGATTTTGTAGGGGTCGAAGCCCTTTGCCTTGCAGATATCAGCGCACTCTTCGATGGAGTTTATGCCATATTCTTTCAAGACAGCGAGAATTTGCTTTTCGCGTCTTTCGTAAGATTCAAATAAATCCATTCTTGTTTACCTCCTTACTGCTTTCTCGGGTCGATGAATTTAACAGCGTCAGCAACTCTGCCGTACTGTCCCTTAGCCTTCTCAAATGCGGTGTTAGCGTCATCGCCGTCCTTGATGAAGTTCATCATCTTGCCGAAATTAACAAACTTATAACCGATGATTTCGTTATCCTCATTGAGAGCGAGGTCGGTAACGTAACCGTCGGTCATTTCGAGGTAGCGGGGGCCTTTTTTGAGGGTACCGTACATAGTACCAATCTGAGAACGAAGTCCCTTGCCGAGGTCCTCAAGACCTGCACCGATTGTAAGACCGTCCTCGGAGAACGCGCTCTGCGAACGACCGTAAACAATCTGGAGGAACAGCTCTCTCATAGCGGTATTGATAGCGTCGCAAACGAGGTCGGTGTTGAGCGCCTCGAGAATGGTTCTGCCGGGGAGGATTTCAGCCGCCATAGCTGCGGAGTGAGTCATACCCGAGCAGCCGATAGTTTCAACAAGAGCCTCCTGGATAACGCCGCCCTTTACGTTAAGGGACAGCTTGCAGGTACCCTGCTGAGGTGCGCACCAACCGATACCGTGAGTGAAACCGTTGATGTCCGAGATTTCCTTAGCCTTAACCCACTTAGCTTCTTCGGGGATAGGCGCTGCGCCGTGAGCAACGCCCTGAGCTACGGGACACATTGCTTCGACTTCGTTAGAATAAGTCATTGATATTTCTCCTTTTTTCCAATATTTAGCAGCATCTCTGCTATACAACTACATTATACAATATTTCGAGCAATTTTTCAAGTACTAACTTGCAAAAAAACGTTTACAGCTATGTAAATTTTATTTATCCAGCCTTATAATTCCGATAACGGTTTCGTTGTATTCTCTTTCGCGCCCGTCAACGGTTCTGATACGCGGGTCATCTGGGAACTCGGCGACGCCGATATTGCCCTCGATTGTACGGAGCACGGTTCCGTCGTAATCCTCGGCAACCATACCGATATGGCTCCAGTTGTAGATTGTGTTTTCCTCGTTCCAGAGGAAGCAGACGAAATCGCCGCGCTGCGGCGTGAAATCCTCGCGGTCGGTCATAATAACGCGGCTTTGCGCGCTCTTTTTCAGCCCGTATTGAACAAGGCTGTCGAAATTCTCCTCACGGAAGCAGTAGAAATGCGCGTAACCCTTGTTGAGGAGCTGAATTGCGACATCGCAAGGGTTATACTGCTTGGAGATGCGATAGCCGTCCTTGATGAGCAAATCCGAAACAATCTCCGCGCACCATTCGCCCGTGTAGCCGAGGTCAGCGCCCGTTTGCCCGTATCTTTCCTCAAGACCTTTGATGATATCGGCAGAGTTGAAGTCGTATGTAAGCTTTGTGCTGAGCGGGTCCCAAACAACGCCCGTTGAAGAGCGCTCCTCGTAGGGGATTTTCCCGTCATCTTTGGTTGAGGAGAAGGTCGGGTTTTCAAACGTCGGCTGCTCGCTCTCGGTGCTTATTGACGTATCGGAGGAGCTTTCGCTGTCGGACGAGCTTGTTGACGAGCTCACATCGCTCGTTGAACTTGATGAAGAACTCGTGCTGCCCGATGAACTTGCCGAAGAACTTGATGAAGAACCTGCCGATGAATTTACGGAGCTGCTTTCGATAACGGTGTAAATGGGAACGGAGCTGCTCTCCGATTTTTCCGAACAGCCGCAGGTCATTATCGCGGCAAGCGCAGCGGCAATAATTCTGAATTTTCTCATTTTTTCCTCCAAACTGCATTGTTGTTTTTGTCTTTATGATAAAATTAACTCAATAATTAAGATGATTTTTGAGAAAAAGCTCTTTTTTATGTACGCTCGTCCAGTCTGATAAACCCGATAACTGTGCTGTCGTACGGTCTTTCTCGTGCTTCAACTGCGTGATAAAGCGGGTCTCTGCCTTTGCCGATATTGCCCTCGATGGTTCGGAGCACTGTTCCGTCATAATCCTCGGCAACCATTCCGATGTGGCTCCAGTTGTACTCTTCCGCTTCCTCTGTCCAAAGGTAGCAGATAAAATCGCCGCGTTTCGGGACAAATTCCTCGCGCGTTGTGTTGATAACGCGGTCGGTGTTCTGCAAGCCCCATTGAATAAGGCTGTCGTAGTTTTCTTGTCTTAAACAGTAAAAGTGAGCGAAACCGTCGTCAAGGAGCTCGATTGTGAGGTCGCAGGGGTTGTACTGATAATAAATATCGTAGCCCGCCTCGGAAATCAGCTGCGACAAAACAATCGCGCACCACTCACCCTCATAGCCCAAATCTTCGCCGGTCATACCGTAGCGCGCTTCCAGACCTTTTATAACGTCTGCGGAAGCGAAATCATACGAGAGATTTTCGCCGAGCGGGTACTGCCAAACGGTGCCGAGCGACGTCAAGCCCCACGGGTTTGTGAAATCGGGGGTGCTCGAGGAACTTTCTTCGCTTGAATAGCTTTCGGTTGTCGAGGAGCTTTCTGTGGAAGAGCTTTCCGAGCTTTCTGAGGAAGAACTTTCCGTGCTGCTCGAGCTTTCATCGGAGCTTTCGGGAGTGCTCACGGAAATGGTTATTTCGGATATTTTTTCGGCGGGCAATTCGGTGTTCGACTTGCACCCGCAAAGAAATACTGCAAAAACAAGCGCAGCGATGATTTTTTTCATAAATTACTCCTTATTCGATAATTTTCAACATTAACGATTATATCATAAAATCAGCCTTTTGTCAATAAAAAATGCGGCTCTGCAGAGCCGCATTTTGGTGAAAATTTAATGAATTTTTGGTGTAAAAATCAGCCGTTGAGCAGCTTCTTCTCCATCTCGGTCGGATTGTTGGAGTACTCGAGAGCGGTCTGATAGGTGATTTTGCCTGCCTTGTAGAGCTTTGCAAGACCTTCGATAAGCGTCTGCATACCCTGCTGAGTTGCGCCCTGCATGGTGGTTTCCATCTGCGCAACCTTGTTGGAGCGGATAAGGTTTCTGATAGCGTCCGTTCCGAGCATTATTTCAACGGCAGCGCAGCGTCCCTTGTTGTCGGAGGTGGGGATAAGCGACTGTGCGATGATACCCTCAATCATATTTGCGAGCTGAAGTCTTACCTGGTCTCTTGCGTCGGCAGGGCAGACGTCGATGATACGGTCGATTGTCTGAGCAGCGGACGAGGTGTGGAGAGTACCGAAAACCAAGTGACCGGTTTCTGCGGCGGTCATCGCGAGCGAAATTGTCGCGTAATCTCTCATCTCACCGATAAGGATAACGTCGGGGTCCTCACGAAGCGCACTGCGCAGCGCGTATTCAAAGTCAGGAACATCGCGGCCGATTTCGCGCTGGTGAATGGTCGCCTTTGCCAACTCATAGCGGTATTCGATAGGGTCTTCGATGGTGATGATGTGGCAGGCACGGGTTTCGTTGATGTGCTGAATCATCGCGGAGAGCGTTGTGGACTTACCTGCGCCCGTCGGACCTGTTACGAGGATAAGACCTTTTCTTTTCTTGGCAAGGTCGAGGAGAACGGGAGGCATTCCGAGTTCATCGAGCGAAGGAATTTTCGCGTTGAGCAGACGAATGGAGCAAGCGAGTCTGCCGCCCTGGTGGAACACGTTTACACGCTGACGCGCGCCGTTTTTAAGCTCGAAGGAGAAGTCGATATCCTTGCCCTCGGTGAGCTGTTTTTCCTGCTCAGCGGAGAGAATGGAAACGATGGTTCTATGTACAACCTGGTCTGAAAGCTCCTGATACTTGCGAAGCTCGCCGTTTACGCGGATAACGGTGGGAGCGCCGACGGTGAGGTGGATATCGGACGCGTTCATTTCGCGCGCCTGCATAATGAATTCTTCAAAAGTCATAACAAATACTCCTTATCAATCACTTAATTTTGAACTGAATACCGCTTGCCGAGAAATAGACCTCATCGCTTGTGTTTGCGATACGCTGATTGACGTGACCGAGAATTTCTCTGAAAACCGCGAGGTGCTTGTCAACGGGAGTAACCGAGAAGCCGGTTTCGAGAGTAATTATGGTCAAACTGCCGAAATTTTCCTCAACCTTTGCGCGAAGGTCTTGAATTTTTTCGATAATCACCTTTTCGACGTTTTTCTTCATAACGTCGGTGATTTCATCGGTGCCGCAAAGCTCGTTGATGATAATTGCCGCAAAGGAGCTGAGGCTGTCGAAGATAACGAATTTGTGGTCTTGAACAAGCGTTGCGGGGTTTGACGTGTCAAATCGAACTATATCCCATTGAACGCCCTGCTTCTCGTTCTCGAACTTAATTCTCTGCTTGGTATCTGCGTCCAGGTCGTAGCCTGCCTTGAGATAAAGCACATAGTCACAGCAGTGAAAATGCGTTACAGCAAATCGCGATTTTCCGCTTGCTGAGCCGCCCGTGATAAGAATTGAGTTTGCCATTCCGTTCTTTCCTTTCGTAAAAAAATAAGGAATAAAGTGATACACTATAATTATAGCACACTTTATTGAAAAAGTAAATAGTTTTGCAAAAATTTTGCTTGCAAACAAAAACAAAAAATGCTATAATGAAAATATGATAATTCGGCAAAAATAACAAATACGGAAGGAAACGGCTATGATAAAGGATATACAAGAAGAGATTATTCGTTTGAAGAAGGAACGAGGCGCGGTTATTCTGGCACACTGCTATCAGACGCACGACATTCTGGAGGTCGCGGATTATGTCGGCGACAGCTTCGGTTTGGCTCAAAACGCCCGCAAAACGGACGCTCAAACCGTGATAATGTGCGGAGTGCGGTTTATGGCGGAAACCGTGAAAATTCTCTGCCCGGAAAAGACGGTGCTCCTGCCCGAAGCGGACGCAGGCTGTCCGATGGCGGAGATGATTTCGCCCGATAAGCTCCGCGAGCTGCGCAATCGTTACCCCGAGCACGCGGTTGTCGCTTACATCAACACAACCGCCGAGCTGAAAACGCTCTGCGATGTCTGCGTCACCTCGTCATCTGCTCCGAAAATCATCAAGAGAATGAGCGCGGACAAAATTCTGTTCATTCCCGACAAGAATTTGGGTTCGTACATTGCCGCGCAGTGCCCCGACAAGGAAATCGTGACCGCGCAGGGCTGCTGTCCCGTTCACGCGGCGATAACCGAGGCTGACGTCAAGGAAGCGAAAGAGGCTCACCCGAACGCGCTTCTTCTCGTTCACCCCGAGTGCCACAGGACTGTTGTCAAGCACGCGGATTTTGTCGGCAGTACAACCGAGATTATGGATTTTGCGAAAAATTCGCCCGCCGAGGAGTTCATCATCGGCACCGAAAACAGCATCGTTCAGCACCTCGGCATCGACTGCCCCGAGAAGCGCTTTTTTCCGCTCTCGAAGAACTTTATTTGCAGAAATATGCAGCTCACGAAGCTGTCGAGCCTTTTGCACTGCTTGAAAGGCAACTACGGCGAGGAAATCACAATGCCCGAGGAAACGCGCCTGCTTGCGAAAAAATCGATTGATGAAATGCTGAGGCTGGGCAATGGATAAGGCACTGATTGCGATGAGCGGCGGCGTGGACAGCTCGGTTGCGGCGGCGCTGATGAAGCAGGCGGGGTACGAGTGCATTGGCGTGACGATGAAGCTGCACGGTGAGGACGGCGAGCCTTGCGGGGAGCGCTCGTGCTGCACGGCAAGCGACGCCGAGGACGCGCGCGGTGTGTGCTTCAAGCTCGGAATGAAGTATTATGTGTTCAATTTCACGGGCGATTTTGAGAAAGAGGTTGTTGACCGTTTTGTGAATGCGTATGAAAACGGCTGCACTCCCAATCCTTGTATCGACTGCAACCGCTATATGAAATTCGAGCGGCTTTTTCGGCGCGGGCAGGAGCTTGGCTGCGACTATATTGTCACGGGGCATTACGCGAGAGTTGAGTACGACGAGGAGCGCGGGCGCTGGCTGTTGAAGAAGAGCTTGAACGCAGCGAAAGACCAGAGCTATGTGCTGTATTCACTCACGCAGGAGCAGCTCGCGCACGTCAAATTCCCGCTCGGCGAGTTCACGGACAAGGAGCAGGTGAGGGCGCTTGCCGCGGAGCTTGACCTTGTAAACGCCGATAAAAAGGACTCGCAGGACATCTGCTTTGTGCCGGACGGGGACTATGTTGGATTTATCGAGCGGCACACGGGGAAAACCTATCCCGAAGGCGATTTCATCGGATTGAACGGTGAAATTTACGGAAAGCACAAGGGAATTATCGGCTACACGATAGGGCAGCGCAAGGGGCTTGGGCTGTCGTTCCCGCAGCCGATGTATGTTGTGGCGAAAAATCTCGCGGAGAACACGGTTACGCTTGCGCCCGAAAGCGAGCTGTACAGAACAACGCTCACGGCGCGCGATTTCAACTGGATATCCTTGGAAAAACCGCCGCGAGAGCCTGTTCGGGTGACCGCGAGAACGCGTTATCACGCGAAGGAAGCTGCGGCAGCTGCCTGGGCTGAGGAGGACGGCACGGTTGTTGTTCAGTTTGACGAACCGCAGCGTGCGATTGCCTCGGGACAGGCGGTTGTGTTGTACGATGGTGATGTTGTGGTTGGCGGCGGCACGATTGTGTAAATTGCACAAAATGTAAAATGCCCGTAAAGCGTTGGCTCACGGGCATTTGTTTATACTTCTTCGGCGATAATGCGTCTGCGGAAGAGCATCGGAATAGCCCAAATTGCCGCAAGCGCGACCAGAATATACACAATTCGGGCGAAAATCGAGCCTTGACCGCCGAGCGCCCAGGCTACCAGGTCAAAGCCGAAAATTCCGACCAAGCCCCAGTTCAGCCCGCCGATTATCATCAGCGTAAGTGCCAGCTTGTCCAAAAAAAATCCCTCCTCTCGATGCTTTTCATCATTATTTTGCGACTTTTGCAATTTAATATAAGCGGTAAGATTTTCTTTTTTGTACGGTTTGAACAGCCAATATTTGGTCAAATTTAACAAAATTTTGTAATTTTAAAAAAGCCCTTGACAAATCGGGACAAATGTTGTAAAATAATAATGTTGTTGATAAAGAGTTTGGAAGTTTAGCTCAGCTGGGAGAGCGTCTGCCTTACAAGCAGAGGGTCGGGGGTTCGAGCCCCTCAACTTCCACCACGGCTTTATTTTCACGTCCGTAGCTCGTTTGATGATGTCCGAAATATCGGGGGTTGTTCGTGAGCTTACGGAATCCGGCCCGGTAGTTCAGTTGGTTAGAACGCCGCCCTGTCACGGCGGAGGTCGAGAGTTCGAGTCTCTTCCGGGTCGCCATTTGCGGATTTAGCTCATCCGGTAGAGCGCCACCTTGCCAAGGTGGAGGTAGCGAGTTCGAGCCTCGTAATCCGCTCCATATAAATTCGCCGCGGAAATATTCGCGGCGTTTTTTATGTAATTTGTTGGCATTAGACGGATTTTCGTCAATTGCCAACTTTTTCTTTTTCACGGACTTTTGGCTTCGATGAAAACCCACTTTCTGTTGATTTTTAGCAGTACTTTGTGAACAGCCCGCGATTAGCGGGAATTTGGGGTTGGCTTATGCGCGTGATTTCGGGGCTTCTGCGAAGCCTTGGCGATTTCGGCGGCATCGAGCCACCGAAATCGCGCGGGTGAAGCCACGCCCGAAGCTTGATGAAAATCTCGGTTTGATAAGCGTGGCTTCACCCGCTCTCGAGCCTGCTTAGCGGAAGGCGCGGGCGATTTTCCGGGCATCGAACCCGAAAAATCGCGCGTTTTTGAAAAACTTCGTTTTCCAAAAACGCGGTTAGCCTCCTGCTTTTACCTTGGAACTTGCTTTCATGTATACGCGCTCTCGAGCGATTTCGGCGGCATCGAGCCGCCGAAATCGCGCGTTTGCGTGAAACTCCGTTTCACGCAAACGCTTGGGGGAAAACTCTTCGTTTCTAGAAATGCTAAAGGCGTTTCTCCCCCAAACGCCTTTAGCGCTCTTGGGCGTATATCGGCGCTTCGCGCCGAGTAGTCGCGCTCCGCGCTCCAGTAGCGCGGCTTCGCTCGCGGATGCCTCCGGCGGCAAAGAACCTTTTTCTGAAGAAAAAGGTTAAGGAAACCGAAGGTTTCTCGTTGATTTCCAAAAAGACTTTAAGGCTTCGCGGTGCGCAGGCAGGCAATGCCGGAAATACGCGCAGCCGCTGCTCACGAGAACAAATTCCTTACGCTGTCCCGCACAATCAGCTTCCCCGAAACCAGCGTTCTCCCGTGCTTCCCCTCATCGCCCCTTATTTTCGCCAGCAGAATATCCGCCGCCTCTTTCGCCATCCGATACCCGTCCACGTCCATTGTTGTGAGGTGCGGGCTGCACATTGTCGAATAAATGTGATTTTCATACCCCGCCACCGAAACGTCCTGCGGCACCCGCAGCCCCGCGTTTTTCAGCTGATTTACCAGCGCAAACGCACACTCGTCCGATGAACACACAAACGCTGTCGGCATCTCCTCGGGCAGCTCAAAGCTTTTCAGCACCTCTCCGTCCGCATTTTGACTGCGTATAATCCACTCCTGCCGCAGCGAAATCCTGTTTTCCAGCAGCGCCTTGTAATACCCCAGAAACCGGTCTTGAACGCTTGACGAGCCGTGAACGTTGCCGACAAACGCGATTTTGCGGTGACCGTTTGCGATAATATGCGAGGTGAGCTGAAAAGCACCGTAAAAATTGTCCGACAGCACCGCGTCCGCGTCCTCTCTCGCAACGCAGAAATCCAGCAGCACCGACGGTATGTAGTACGACATCAGCTTGTCCACATAGCTGTCCGAAAACTGCCCGAGCACAATCAGTCCGTCAACCTTTTTGTCGCTCACGGAGTTTGGAATTTCAAAAACGCCGTTTTCGTTGTCCACAACCTCCAGCATACCGTAGTAATTCTGCTTCTGGAGCAGTTCTACGAGGTGCTTGTAGATTATCCAGTAAAACGCGGACGGCTCGCTTATAAACTGCTTTGCGACGATGATACCGATATTATAGGTCAGCCCGTCCTTTCCCGCGCGGCTTCCCGTGTGTACGCGGTAACCCATCTCGATTGCTTTCTGCTTGATTTTCCCGCGCAGCGCCTCGCTCACGCCCTCACGCCTGCCGAGCGCCTTGGACACGGTTACGGTGCTCACGTTCATTGCCTTTGCGATATCGCTCATTGTCACGCTTTTTTTAATCATTCACACTTTTCCCCTTATTAAAAATTAATCGATATATAACTATTTTAAGTAATTTCTCAGCGTTTGTAAAGTAACTTTTTGAACAAATTTTAGCTTAATTTTTTAGTAACTTTTACGGAAACTCTTGACTTTTCGATAATCAGATGCTATAATATACTAAAAATAGACAAAATCCAAAGCGCATAGGAGGAAAATATATGAAAAAAACAAAGGCAGTTCTTGCGGTAATTCTTGCCGCGTTGCTTTGCGGGTGCAGCTCAAAGGAGGAGGGTTCTTCGTCATCGTCAAGCGTTGTGGAGAGCACCTCGACAACGGTTAGTTCTTCGACAAGCTCATCTTCAAGTTCAACGACAACCTCTTCTTCAACCGAAAGCTCAACCGAGAGTGAACCCGAGTCCAGCGAACCCTTGACCAACGAAACCTTCCTCAAGGGGCTTGCGGGCGACACAATCCTCCGAACCGATATCAAGCAGGTTTTTGTGCCCGAGGGCGGCGACGCGAGCGTTGAGAACTTGACCGAGGAGAATTTCTCATCAGTGCTTTGTATGGGATTTATTTATGTTTCCGAGCCGAAGGGGATTTTCCGTACAAATCTTGACAATGCCGATGTTTACGATGATATCGCAATGTCGTTCACCGATATTTCCGATAATAAGGACACGAATTACACCCGATTAAATGTCGGAGAAAAGTTTTGCGGAATGACGCTCACCTTTGCCGAAACGAACTTTGCACGCACGCAGGAGGACGCTCTGGGCGCGGCGGGAAGCTATTTCTGCTACGGCTCGTGCACGTTTTCGGGTGAAACCGAGCTTGAGGGATACATAAATGTCCGCAGCGAGGGCGGCTCGAATTTCGCGGGTGAAGGCGATGTGACTTTTGTTCCGACGGCGGGGAATTTGCCGGTCGTGAATTACTCGCTTGACGCGGAAAAGGGGATTTGCCACAAGCTGTTGAGCGGCGCAGACCAAAATCTTGTCTGGTGCAGCGAATACGGCAGCATTTACCTCGGCAACGTTTTCGATAACGCGGCTCTCAAGAGCTTTGAAATTCCCGAGGGCAGCGAGTATCTGAAATGCAGAATTGTCGTTGACAATGTAAAATATATGTCGAGCACGCAGTTTTACCCGCGAACCGAAGCGGAGCTTGTTTCCATTGAGCTGCTTTGATTTTATCACAAATAACGCAACCCACGGAGCTTTTCCGTGGGTTTTTCGTTTTGCTGAATTTTTCGTTCACCGTATTTGGCGAACAGAACCTGCTTTGCGATAAATCTTGACTTCCTATTGCGAACAGCCACTAGGTTTCTTCGAAACCCGGCATTTTCGGCGGCATCGAGCCGCCGAAAATGCGCGATTTTGAGAAACTCGTTCCTCGTTTCTCAAAATCGCGTTCAGACTTATAGTTTTACCATCGAGGTTAGAACGTTCTTTTTGCTTGCGATTTTTCGGGCATCGAACCCGAAAAATCGCGCGTTTGCGTGAAACGAAGTTTCACGCAAAAGCTTGGGGGAAACTCTTCGTTTTTAGAAACGCTAAATGCGTTTCTCCCCAAACCCCTTTGCGCTTTTTTTGCATATATCGCGTCGCTTCACAAAGTTTCACTCGTGCACCGCGAAGCGAAAGGGTGCAGCGTCACGCTGCCCTCCGGCGGTAAAGAACCTTTTTCTGAAGAAAAAGGTTCTTTAAACTCCAAAAAGACTTTAAGCGCTTCGCGGTGCTCAATTATTGCTTAGCTAAAATTCCTTGCTTAGTCCTCGTCGTCGCTCTCCGGCTCGTCCCAGTTATGCCAAACATTCTGCACATCATCGTTGTCGTCAAGCGTTTCGAGAAGCTGCGCCATTTTCTTGAGCTGGTCCTCATCGGTGAGCGTCGTATAAGTAGAAGGCACCTGCGCCGCCTCCGCAGAAATTACCTGATAACCGCGCTTTGTAAGCTCCTCGGCTACCGCAGCAACATTCGCAGGGTCAGTCGTAATCTCAACAACCCCGTCCTCAAAAGCAAAATCGTCCGCGCCGCTTTCGAGAATATCCTCCATCGCCTTGTCCTCGTCGATATCGCCGTCCTCGTTGTTCAGCACGATAACGCCCTTCAGCGAGAACATAAACGACACGCAGCCCGTGTTGCCCATATTTCCGCCGGATTTGTCGAAATAGTGACGGATTTCACCTGCAGTACGGTTGCGGTTGTCGGTGAGGCAGTCAACAATTACCGCAACTCCGCCGGGACCGTAGCCCTCGTAAACGCAGTTCTCGTAGTCGTTCTTTTCACCGCCGCCCGCTGCCTTTTTGAGTAGACGGTCAATGTTGTCGTTGGGGATATTGTTGGACTTTGCCTTTTGAACAAGCGCCGCCAGCTTTGAGTTGTTGTTGGGGTCTGCGCTTCCCGTTTCCTTAACGCAAACCAGAATTTCACGGCTTATCTTCGTGAAAACCTTAGCTCTTGCGCCGTCCTTTTCGCCCTTCTTGCGCTTGATTGTACTCCATTTTGAATGTCCGGACATAAATCTTCTCCTTTATTAAGTAAAAATTGTTTTTGATTAACCTTATTTATCGGCTTAATTTAACTTAGTAAAACCCTCGCCGTAAACCTCGTTTGCGCTTGTCGTTATAACAAACGCTTTCGGGTCGGCGGTTTTTACAATGCGTTTAACCTTGGAATAGTTGCTGCGGTGAACCGCTGTTGCGAGAACCTGCCGCTCGTTTCCGCTGTACGCACCCTCGCCTTTGAACAGCGTCACGCCGTTGCTCTGCTTCAAAATCTCCTCGGCAATCTCCTTGTAGTTCTCCGAGAAAATCAGCATAAACCGGCTTTCCTGACTGCCGTAAACGATGGTATCGATGAGCTTTGACTGCACGAAAATCGCAATCGCCGCGAAAAGCACGGTGTTGACGTCCCTGTTAACCGCAAATCCCAGCACAACCACAATCCCGTCCAAAACCGCTTGTATACCACCGAGCTTAAAATCGGGGAGATATTTCCCGATAATTTTGGTGAGGATATCCGTGCCGCCCGAGGTGCTCTCACGGTTGTAGCCCAGCCCCAAGCCGATACCCATTGCCGCGCCGCCGAAAATTGCCGCAACAACTCCGTTCCCGCCCGACGCGTCGTAAACGGGAACAAACATCTCCGCCAAATTCGTGAACACCGTTATCAAAACAACCGAAATCATTGTTTTAATCATCGTTGTTTTGTTCAGCAGAATAAATCCCGCGATAATCAGCGGAATGTTTATCAGAAAAATCAGCGTGCCGACGCTTATCCCCCAGAAATTCGTGAGAATAATCGCAATTCCCGTCACACCGCCCGGCGCGATATCGTTCGGGGAGATGAAAATGTGAACTCCGAGCGAATAAATCGCCGCAGCTAAAATCATTACCAAAATGTCAATTATCCAACGACGCAAACCTTTTTTCATAAGCTCAACCTTCTTCGGAAAACGTATTGATAATTGCGTCAAAAAGTTCTCTCAAACGGTCGTTTTGCCCGCTCAGCGCGAGGTACCCGAAAAGCGTTTCGAGAGCGGTCGCGCGGCGGTATTCGGAGGCTTTCGCGCTCTTCGGAATTGAAATTCCTCCCGCGTTTCGTCCGCGCCGCAGAATATCGGCTTCCTTTTCGGTGAGGAGCGGCTCGACGATGTTTACCGCCTCGGATTGAAAACTCGCGCGAACGCGTTTTACGGCAAGCTCGTGGAGTTTACCCGCATTTGTCTGATGATTTCGGACAATGTTCTCGCGGACGAGCGTTTCGTAAACCGAGTCCCCGTAAAACGCGAGAACGTTCGGCGAATAAGCCGCCGCTTCTTTTTCGGAGAGCGGCTCACTTTTCAAGAATGTAGTAGACAAAGCTGTACTCCTCGCTGTGCAAATCAAACATATACATTTCTTTGTTCAGCTCCGAAATTCCCGTTTCCTCGCCGTCCTCGGACACGCCCTCCAGCTTTTGCATGGCGTTTTTGAGCGGCTCGTAAAGACCGTGCGTCCAGTCGGTTTTCGGGGCAATGTAAAAATCGCGGATTTTGAAGCCCTGCTCCTTTGCGTTCCTCAGCACTGCGTCAAGCGCCTCGGGCTTTCCGAAGCGGCGCTCCACATAGCACTTGGTATCGGGCGACGGCTCGATAAGCCAGCAAAGCGTTCTGAACACCGCCGTGCCGCCCTTTTCAAGGTTGTCGTGAATTTGCTCCAGCAGCCGCGCCGAGCCTTCAAGCGAGGAAATCCCGTTGTACCAGATAAAATCCCAGCCGTTTTCGTTTTGCGGAATTTCAAACGGCATAACAACCCTTGTCGAAAATCCCTTTGCACTTGCTCTTTCGGCGCGTGATTTTTCGGTAAAGCAAGCGTCAATATTCACTCCGACAGTTTTTTGGATAAGCGTGGGAGTGAAAAGCTCGTCGCCGATAAAGAGCGCGTTTTTCGGCGAAATGTTCCCGCAAAGCGAGAGAACGCGCGCTGCCGTTTCCTCGCTGCCCGCTGTCGGACGGTCAAGACCGTTGATTAAATTGCTGATTGAACTCATAATATGCGCCTCCCGAAATCCCGCTCTCGGAAGTCCGGACCGGCGATAAACCGCCATCTACTTCGTCAACGACATCTCGGCAGGCACAAAGCCTAGCCGAGATATCGTTTCCTCGTATCTGACGATTTCTCGCCAGCCCGGAAGGTTTTTCTCTGTTTATCTAACGTAATTAAACTCAAAATCGTAAATGGAAACCACATCGTCCTCTTCAATTCCCATACGCTCAAGCTCGTCTATAATTCCGCTTTGACGGAGAACGCGCTGGAAATATTGCAGACTTTCGTAGTCCTCCATATTGCAGTTGTACAAAATCGGCGCGAGCCAGTCTGCCGTGACGATAAACACACCGTCTTCGTTTTCGATGGAGAACGAGCGCTTTTCCTCCGCCATTTTCTCCAGTTCCTCAAGCGAAAGCGGAGTCGGCTCGAAACGCTTCACGGGCGGCAATTTGTCAAGCTCCGCGCAAGCCTCGTCCATAAGCTCGGCTGTGCCTTCGGTTGTCGCGGCGGAAATTCTGAACAGCTTCAGACCTTTTCCTGCGATATATTCCTCAAAGCGCGCAATCTGCTCCTCATCGGCGAGGTCGCACTTGTTTGCCGCAACAATCTGCGGCAGCTGTGACAAATCCTCCGAGAAATTCGCAAGCTCAGCGTTGATTTTTTCGTAATCTTCGATGGGGTCGCGCCCTTCAACGCCCGAAACGTCCACAACGTGGATTATCAAGCGGCAGCGCTCGACGTGCCGCAAAAACTCGTGACCAAGCCCCGCGCCCTCCGAAGCGCCCTCGATAAGCCCCGGAATATCCGCCATAACGAAGGATTTTTCGCCGCGCTTTACCACACCGAGAACAGGGGTGAGCGTGGTGAAATGGTAGTTCGCGATTTTGGGCTTCGCGGCGCTCACAACGCTGATTAACGTGGATTTTCCAACGTTCGGAAATCCCACAAGACCAACGTCCGCAAGCAGCTTCAGCTCCAGCGTAACCTCGAATTTTTCTCCCGGAAAACCCGGCTTTGAGAAACGGGGAATTTGGCGCGTGGGGGTTGCGAAGTGCATATTTCCCCAGCCGCCCTTGCCGCCGCGCGCGATTACGACAGGTTCATCGCCGGAAATGTCCGCCATAATTCTGCCGGTTTTCGCGTCTTTTACGACAGTGCCGCGGGGAACTCGGATAACGGTCGGCTCCATCGATTTGCCCGAGCAGCGTTTTGCACCGCCGGGTTCACCGTTCGGAGCAACGTATTTTTTCTTGTAACGGAAATCTATAAGCGTTGACAGGCTGTCGTCCGCGACGAAAACGATGTCCGAGCCTTTTCCGCCGTCACCACCGTCGGGGCCGCCCGCCGCAACGTATTTTTCTCTGTGGAAGGACACCGCGCCGTTTCCGCCGTCGCCTGCCTTTATAGAAATATTAACCTTGTCCGCGAACATAAGCGCGCCTCCTTTTCTATACTTTAACCGAAAAAAATCGGTCTATGCCTGAGCGAAATCGCACAATTATTGCCGTTTGGCTGTACCGTTAAAATGAGAAATAAGCCGGATATCAACTATCCGGCTTTTTTGTACTCATCGAGTTGGTTATTCAGCCTCGGCGTAAACGCTTACCTGTTTTCTGTCGCGACCAACGCGCTCGAACTTAACGGTGCCGTCGATAAGCGCGTAAAGGGTATCGTCAGAACCCTTGCCGACATTGTTTCCGGGGTGAATATGAGTGCCGCGCTGTCTTACGAGAATATTTCCCGCAGGCACGAACTGACCGTCAGCGCGCTTTACGCCAAGTCTTTTGGACTCGGAGTCGCGGCCGTTCTTGGTCGAACCCATTCCCTTTTTATGAGCGAAATACTGTAAACTGATTTTAATCATTTTCTTTTCCTCCCGACTTGATTTCGATTTTAACCTTTTTGTAATCCTGCGCTATCATTTCAATGTGCGTATAAAACGACTCCAGAAGCTGTACTGCGGGCTTGTTGTTTTCAAGAAGCCGAAGCGTGATTTGGTTTTCGAGAACCTCAACGTCAGCCTTTGCCTTAAAAAAATCGGTTATGGTATTGCAGACAAGCATAGTGCTTGAGCTGACCGCCGCGCACACCACGTCGCCGTTTTCGGTTTCGTAGCCTGCGTGACCGCTTATTTGAAAGCCCGAAAAGCTCCCGCCGTTCTTATAGAACACACATTTCAGCATTACGCGTTGATAGCCTCAATCTGAACCTGGCTGTACGGCTGTCTGTGGCCCTGCTTTTTCTTGATGTGCTTCTTAGGCTTGTAGGTGAAAACGGTGATTTTCTTAGCCTTGCCGTTCTTCACGAGCTTCGCCTTTACGGAAGCGCCGTCAACATAAGGAGCGCCAACCTTTACGGAGCCGTCGCCGCCTACCATAACAACCTTGTCGAAGGTGATTTCGCCCTCTGCGTCCAGCTTCTCGATAAAGATGGTGTCGCCCTCTTTAACCTGATACTGCTTTCCGCCTGTTTCGATTACTGCGTACATATTTCATACCTCTTTTTTAAGAACTCGCTGTGAAAAGGTAAAGCCGAATGCTTTTTTAAAAAACCCTGCACAAGCGGCTTAATTATTATACCACACACAAATCGTTTTGTCAAGCCTTTTCGCAGAAATTTTTCACTTTTTCCCTCAAAGCACCGCCGTTTTTCTCGAGTTTTCCAAAAAATAGCAAACCTTACGCTCGTGAAAACGTTTTCACAAATTGTGCTTCGTTTTGTGGGCAATTTGTTTATATAATCGCAAGCGAATTTGTAAGA
The DNA here is from genome assembly GCA_004554555.1 of [Eubacterium] saphenum. Lineage (GTDB taxonomy): Bacteria > Bacillota > Clostridia > Oscillospirales > Ruminococcaceae > CAG-115. Next base: position 17,536 of record SFLN01000023.1, read on the forward strand.
TTTGTTGAATTTTGTGGAAAATAGCATAAAACTATTGACAATTTTCATCATCTGCTGTATAATTTAATCAAACAAAAGATATTGGTTGTTCCTAACTTCCTTATCGTTTGTTTGTTTAGTTGTCTCCTTTCTTTTGTTCTACACATAATTGTATCATTTGATTTACGGGTTCTTTTTTGAAGAACCCCGTTTTTTTGCCTTTTTCACAAAAAATATATGGAAATCCGAGAAAGAATGTGTTATAATAATATAGTATAGTTTGTTTTGTGAAGTTTTAGTTCATTTGGGAGTTGATTGTTATATTTGAAAGAAAGCAAATTGCGGACGGCGTGTTTTTCAGCAGAATAACCGACCGCCGCTTTAAAGAAAACAGAATAAGCGTTTTGCTTTTTACGGAGTTTGACGCTCTGCCTCGCGCGGACTGCGCACTTGCGGCGTACGCGCTCTCGGAGTGCTGCGCGCTTTACCCCGATTACAGCAAGCTCTCTGCGGCTCTGCTCGATTTATACGATGCGTCGATTTCCACGTCAACCACAATGCGCTGGGACAAGCGCTGCACGGAAATTGTCGGCTCGGCTCTTGACGACCGCTACGCGCTCTCGGGGGAGAAGCTCGAACGCGAGCTTGCTCAGCTGATGTGCGAGTGCCTGTTTCGCCCGAAAGCGGAAAACGGCGCGTTTGACGAGAAAGTCACCGAGATGATGCGCGCGGAGCTTATCGACGCAATCGACAGCGTTATAAACGACAAGTCCCGCTTTGCTGCCTATCAAGCCGCGAAAACCGCTTATGTCGGCGAGGCGGCAGCGCTTCCTCCTTCGGGAACACACGAGGACGCCGAAAAGGTTACGGCGCGGTCGGCTTACGCGGCGTATCGCGAAATCCTCGAAACCGCGCGCGTTGAGATTTTCGCGGCGGGCTGCTCGGAGTTCACCGAAACCGAGGAGATTTTTGCTCGGGAGTTCTCCGCGATAAACCGCCGCTGCGCAGTCGCGGAGCTTGGCTGCAAGCCGTCTGTTTTAAAGGAAAAAACCGCGTACGCCGAGGACGAGTTCGATATGCAGCAGGCAATCCTGCGAATGTATTTCAAAGCTCCCGACCTTGCGGACTTTGAGGCGAATTTCCTCTTGACGCGAATTCTCGGCGGTATGACAACCTCGCGCTTCTTCACAAATATCCGTGAAAAGCAGTCGCTTTGCTATTACTGCAGCGCCTATTCAACCAAAGCTATGCGCGCGCTGATTTGTTACGCGGGAATTGAACCGAAGAACAAAAAACGCGTTGAGGAAGCGATTTCAAAGGAGCTGCGCGATATCAGCGAAAACGGCGTGACCGACGAGGAGCTTTTCCGCGCAAAGCTGGAGCTGCGAAATCAGCTGAAGGCTGTTTACGACAGCGCGGGCGCTCTTATAAACTGGTTTTCGGGGCAGCTTGCCGATGAGAAAATTCTCCCGCCCGAGGAGTTCGGGGAGCTTTGCGAGGCGGTTTCGGCACAACGCGTTCAAAACGCCGCGCGGGAATATTCACTCGACACGGTTTACGCGCTGAGCGGGAAAGAGGACGAGGAATAACGCTTATGATTGAGAAAATTTACGACAAGATAACAGGCGAAACCTGTCTGAAATACGTTCACGCGAGCGGCACGGAGATTTTTATGCTGCCGATGGAGGGCTATTCCTCGGCAACGGCGCAGTTTACCGCGAAATTCGGTTCGCAGGACAACAGCTTTTGCACGGTTGACGGCGAATTTGTGAAAATCCCCGACGGCACCGCGCATTACCTTGAACACAAGCTCTTCGAGAGCGAGGAAAAGGACGCGTTTTCGCTTTTCGCGCAGACGGGCGCTTCCTGTAACGCGGGAACCAGCTTCGATTACACGCAGTATTATTTCTCCTGCGCGGACAAATTTGCCCAAAATCTCGAGATACTGCTGGACTTTGTCGCCAACCCTTATTTCACCGAGGAAAACGTTGAAAAGGAGCGCGGGATTATCGCGCAGGAAATCACGATGTACCGCGACAACCCGTCCTGGCGCGTTTTCACAAATCTTCTGGAGGCGCTTTACGAGAAAAATCCCGTGCGGCTGGACATCGCGGGTACTGTCGAGAGCATCGCGCAAATCACCCCGAAAACGCTCTACGACTGCTACAACACGTTTTACAACCCATCGAATATGTTTCTTTGCGTTGCGGGAAATTTTGACCCCGAGGACGTCTGCCGCGTCTGCGAGGAAAAGCTCCGCGCGGGCAGGGCTTTCAGCGTTGAAACCGCGCCCTTTGACGAGCCGTATGCGGTTGCGAAAAAGCTCGTGCGTATCTCAATGCCCGTGGCAAAGCCGATTTTCGAGATTGGCTTCAAGCGCCGCGAGGTGCAGGGAATGGGTGAAATCGAGGATTATATTTACTTCAACATTCTGTTCGATATGATTTTCGGCGAGTCGTCGGAGTTCTACGAAAAAATGCGCGAAAACGGCTTGCTCAACGACGAATGGGGCGTGAGCGTTTTCAGCGGGCGCGGACATCTCTTCCCGACAGCGCGCGGCGAAAGCGAAAAGCCCGAGCTTATTCTTGAGGAAATGCAGAAGCTCATTCGCGAGTGCAAGAAAAATCCCCCGTCAAGGGAGCTTTTCGAGCGCGTCAAAAAGGCAACCTACGGCTCGCTTGTGCGGGATTTCAGCAACGTTTCGTCCGTGGCGTCAACGCTCTCGGAGTCGGCGCTGAGCGGAGTTTCACCGTTTGCCGCGATAAACACCGCCGCCGCTGCCGATTACGGCACGCTTCTCGGAAAGCTGGAAAGCCTTGACGAGGAGAACGCGAGCGTTTCTATTGTAGAGAACAAATAAGATAAGGAGAATAAAAATGAGTGTAATGAATTTAGTTGCGGAATCAGCGGTTACGGTTAAGAACACGCTGGAGTTTCCGAACCTTTTCGGCGGCACGCAAATCGAGTATTACCGCGGATTTGAGGTTTTCGGAGTGCCGATTTACTGGTACGGCGTGCTGATTGCGGTGGGAATTGTGCTGGCGTGCGTTTACGCTTTTCACCGTATGGAGAAGTTTTTGCGGCGACAATCGGCGGTTTTCTCGGCGCGAGAATTTATTTCTGCGTGTTCACTTCGCTTGACCCGACCTCGGGGAAAAAGTACGATTTCGTGACCACGTTCACCGAAATCCGCGACGGCGGAATTGCAATTTACGGCGGAATTATCGCGGCGGTGCTTGTGGGATTTTTGTTCTGCAAGCTGCGCAAGGTTCACTTTACGACAATGCTGGACGTTGCGGCACTTGGCTTTCTGATAGGACAGGCAATCGGCAGATGGGGAAATTTCGTCAATCAGGAAGCGTACGGCGCGGACTGCGCGGCAGACTGGCCTTTTGCGATGAAGGGCTCTCTTATCACCTCGCAGGGCATCACGGGAGTTGTACATCCGTGCTTCCTGTATGAGAGCGTGTGGTGCTTGCTTGGGTTCATTTTCCTGCACATCTACTCGAAAAAGCTGCGTACATTTGATGGCGAGGTTTTCCTGCTGTATGTTGCGTGGTACGGCTTGGAGCGCTTCTTTGTCGAAGGACTGCGCACCGACAGCCTTATGGCGGGCGATTTGAGAATTTCGCAGATTGTCGCGGCGGTTTCGTGCATTGCGGCGCTGATTTTGTTCGTCATTTTCAAGATTTACACCAAGAAGAAAAACATTCCGCTTTATGTAAACTCGGGTGCAAGTCAGAACCTGCTTGAAAGCGACCGCAAGGCTGAAGAGGAGCGCGCTGCCAAGAAAGCGGCAAAGAAGAACAAAAAATCCCCGAGCATTCTCGCCGATGAAGCGGCAGAGGACACCGAGGAAAATTCCGAGGAAACCGAGGCTGCCGAGGATACCGATGAAAAGCCCGAGGTAAACGAGGAAGAAACCAAGATTTCTCTCGATAAACCTGTTGAAAATGCGGCTGAGGAAAAGGCTGAAGATACCGAAAAATCTGCCGAGGCTGCTGTTGAAGAAAAGGCTGCCGATACCGAGAAAACGGACGAAGCCGACAAGGGAGATTGATTTTGAAGAAGATTTTTTCGGCGATTTTTGCGGCGGTTTTGCTTTGCGGCTGCACGGATAACTCGGGTATTTTCCGCGAGGAAAAATCCGATATTCCCACGATTTCCGAAATTTCCGAAACACAAAAGCTCCCCGAGGCGAACGCGGAGGACTTTGAGTTCACTCAAACGGACGGCGGGATTGCGGTCACAAAGTATCTCGGGAGTAAGACGGAATTTTCCGTTCCCGGGAAAATTGACGGAAAGCCTGTTGTTGAAATCGGCAGCAAAGCGTTTTGCGGACGCGGGGATTTGACAAGGGTTGAAATCCCCGATACCGTCGTGAAAATCAGCAAAAGCGACGCGCTGAAATTCCGCGAGGGCGAGGAAATTTCGGGAGAGGTTATCCTGACGGGCGCGGACGTTGAAAAAGCGAACGTTTATTACGATGAGTTCAATTCCGAATTCATTATCCAAATTGACTTTACGCAAAGCGGCGCGGAAAAGTTTTCCGAGGCGACAGGGCGGCTTATCGGCGAAATAATCTCGATTTGGGTTGACGATGAGATTTTGAGCGCACCGTATGTTCACGAGCAGGTTGTTGACGGAAGAGCAGTGATTTCGGGGAAATTTTCCGTTGACAAGGCTATGGAATATGCCGCGAAAATCAACGGAAATCCGTTTGAGGGCTGCGAGAAAATCCGCGTTACATACAAGGGAAAAACCTACGGTTATAACGAGCTGAGCGAATTGTATTCGGCAGTTAATTAAATTTAAAGGAGAATTAAAATGGCAAAGATTATTGACGGAAAAGCTGTTTCGGCAGCGGTTAAGGAACAGGTTCGCGATGAAATCGCACGCGACGGTATCAAGGCGGGACTGGCGGTTGTGATTGTCGGAAACGACCCCGCGAGCCGAGTTTATGTAAACAACAAGAAGAAAGCGTGCGAGTTCTGCGGTATTCAGTCGTTCGAGTACGCGCTCCCCGAGGAAACGACTATGGAGCAGCTTCTGGAGCTTATCGACACGCTGAACTCCGATGAAAACGTGAACGGAATTCTCGTTCAGCTTCCGCTTCCGAAGCAGTTGGACGAGAAGGAGGTTATCGCGAGAATTTCGCCCGAGAAGGACGTTGACGCGTTTCACGAGCAGAATGTCGGCAAGATTATGATAGGAAATTACAGCTTTTTGCCTTGCACACCCTCGGGCTGTATGGATTTAATTCACAGCACGGGCGTTGAGGTTTCGGGCAAGGAGTGCGTGGTTATCGGGCGCTCAAACATTGTCGGAAAGCCGATGGCGATGCTTCTCCTCCACGAAAACGGCACCGTCACAATCTGCCACAGCAGAACGAAAAATCTTGCCGAGGTGTGCAGCCGCGCGGATATTCTCGTAGCTGCGGTTGGCAAGCCGAATTTTGTTACCGCGGATATGGTCAAGGAGGGCGCGGTTGTCATCGACGTCGGCATTAACCGCCTGCCCGACGGCAAGCTCTGCGGCGACGTTAAGTTTGACGAGGTTAGCGAAAAAGCGGGCTGGATTACACCCGTGCCGGGCGGCGTCGGACCGATGACCATCGCCACGCTTATGAAGAATACGCTCACTGCGGCAAAGCTCCAGCAGAAAAAGTAACCCATGAACAATACATCGAAATCTTTTCTCAGAAACGCGATTTTGCTTACACTTGCGCTTGCGTTGATTGTCGCTTTTATGAAAGAATGGGGCGCGGCGCAAATCATCATAATCGTTCTTGTCGCGGGACTTGCGGGAATGCAGTGGTTTCTGTTTATCTTTATGAAAATTCAGAAAAAGTGATTTTGGCAGCGGCACGGCTTGCGGCAGCAACCACGCTTTTTGCGGGAATTTTACTTCCTTGTGCATAACCCGACTTTGCGCGATGCGCGGGCATTTTCGCCGGCATCGAACCGGCGAAAATGCGTGTTTTTGAGAAACGCGGTTTCTCAAAAACACGGCGATTTTTCGGGCGTCGAACCCGAAAAATCGCTTGGTTTGAGCCTGCTTTTACCTCGGAGCTTGCTTTGCGGTCTGCGCGCTCTCGGGCGATTTCGGCGGCATCGAACCGCCGAAATCGCGCGTTTGCGTGAAACTCCGTTTCACGCAAACGCTTGGGGGAAACTCTTCGTTTTTAGAAACGCTAAATGCGTTTCTCCCCAAACCCCTTTGCGCTTTTGGGCGTGTATCGGCGCTGCCGCGCCGAGTGGTCGCGCTTCGCGCTCCAGTCCGCGGCTTCGCCGCGAGTGGTCGCTTCGCTCCAGTGCCTCCGGCGGCTTGAAACCTTTTTCTGAAGAAAAAGGTTTCAAGACTTCCAAAAAGACTTTTTTCGCTGCGCGTGAACGGAAAGCTGATGCGAGTTTATAAGCCGAGGCTCGTGGACAGCGCGCTGTTCACCTGCGCCATTGCGCTGTCGTCAAGCTCCCCCATACGCTCCTTAAGTCTGCGCTTGTCCAATGTACGAACCTGCTCTAACAACACCACCGAATCCTTCGCCAGCCCACAGCTCGACGCCTGCACCGAAATGTGCGTCGGCAGCGCGGATTTCTCCTTTTTGCTGGTAATCGCGGCGGCAATTACCGTCGGACTATGCTTGTTCCCGATATCGTTCTGCACGATAAGAACAGGGCGAATCCCCCCTTGCTCCGAGCCCACCACGGGACTTAAATCCGCGTAATAAATTTCTCCGCGTTTTACAGACATCATATCCAAAACTCCTTTCTCTTGTCCCAAATATTTCTGTCGAAAATATTATTGACGGGCGTTTTTTTATTATTCAAAACAATTCGGATTTTTTTGATTATTAAGCGAGGTGCTTTTACAAATGAAATTCAGTTGGGAGCGGCTTCTCTGCGCCGAAAGAGAACGCTCGAATATCTCCGCGAACCCGCTTGACATAAGAACGGAGTTTCGCAAGGATTACCATCGCATAATCGGAAGCGCGTCTTTTCGGCGCTTACAGGACAAAGCGCAGGTTTACCCGCTTTACCGCGGCGATTTTGTCCGCACTCGGCTCACGCACTCGCTTGAGGTAAGCTCCTTTGCGTGCTCGCTCGGGGACACGATTTTTCGGCGGCTTATTGACGCGGGAACTCCCGAGGTGAACGAGATTGTCCGTGAGAACTGCGCGGATATTCTGGAGTGCGCGGGGCTTATCCACGACATCGGAAATCCGCCGTTCGGACACTTTGGTGAATTTGCGATACGGCAGTGGTTCGCGGACAATTTATCGCGGCTGGAGTTCAAAGGCAAGTCTGCGGACGAGCTTTTGACCGGCCGAATGAAAGCGGATTTTCTGCATTTCGAGGGCAACGCGCAGGCACTTCGGCTGCTGTCGCGGCTGCACTGCCTGATTGATATGAACACGGGAATGAACCTCACCTTTGCGCTGCTCAACACTATCATCAAATACCCGACAAATTCGCTTGAAATCGACAAAAATTGCGGGAACATCTGCCGAAAGAAAATGGGTTATTATCTCGCGGAGGAGGAGCTTTTCCGCAAAATCACCGAGAAAACCGGCGTGGGAAATTCGCGCTATCCGCTGACGTTTATTCTGGAGAGCGCGGACGATATCGCGTACAAAACCGCTGATTTGGAGGACGCTGCCGTCAAAGGCTTGCTGCCTTTCGGAACTCTTGTCGAGGAGCTTCGCTCGGAAAAATACCGCGCAAAATGCCGCTCGGACGAGGAAGCCGCAGAGCTTGAAAAAGCTGCCGATGAGCTTTGCCGTTCAAGGGAGTCCGCGGAAAAGCTCGGTATGAAGGACGCGGGCGTGAGGGCGGTTTCACGCTGGATTGTGAAAATGCAGAACAAGCTGATTTACGCGGCAACGGACGCTTTTTGCAGCAACTACGAGAAGATTATGAACGGCGAGCTTTACGAGGAGCTTTTGTCGGTGACGAACGTTCGCGTTCTCGCGGACGCGTTTTCGGATATCGCTTACAGATACGCGTTCCGTTCATCGGGAATTGTGCGCGACGAGCTGTCCGAGGACGCGGTGATGAGCTTTTTGCTGGACAAAATAACCCGCGCGGCGCTGTCGTTCGGCACGGAAAATATGCGCGACTATGAGCGTGACTTGACCGAGGTTTTGTCGCAGAATTACCTTGAAATCTGCAAGAAATCCTGCGAGGGAAAGAGCGACTCCGAGCAGTGCTACCGCAGACTGCTTTTCGCAACCGACTGCGTTTGCGGAATGACCGACGGCTACGCAAAGGATTTTTACCACTCGCTGAGGGGCTGAAAAGAGTTTTGCAAAACTGTTGACTTTTAAGGAAAAATATGTTATTATAATAAATATAAATAGGTACAGATGTGCAAAAAGTTCGACAATTTTTTGTGCAGTATTTATAAACCGCAAGGTGTTGAAAGAAGGATTTCTATGGGAAATGACGTAAAACTTGGCTCGGCTCGCACGGTTAAAGGCAGAATTATGCTGATGAGCCTTGTCCAACCTCACCGGCACGGCGCATCTCACGCAGAACGGCGTGAACAATCTGGTGATTCTTGTCGGCGACCACGCTCACGATTACGAGTTCAAAAACGGAACAGACGAAGAGAAAATCGCGCACGCAAAGGAAATTATGTCCTACGACGCGAGTATCCAAGAGTTGATTTTTGTGGACGCTTCGGGCAAAAGCGTCGGCGGTGAAATTCCCTCCGATGTGAAAACCAAGCTCGGCTCGTCAAATTATGTCGTTTCTTCTCCCGATAACTCCGCAGACAGCTTCTACATAGCCGTAAAAACCTCCGAGGGCAACACCCTCTGCGCGAAAATGAGCACGGCAAAGCTTACGGGATTTCTTACGGGTATCGATAACGACGCGTTTCTGCTTGCTTCTGACGGCACTGTGATTGCTTCTTCGGGAGCTGCGGGAAATGACAAATACGCGGACTTCGTTCAGACAACAACGGACGGTGCGATTTTCACCAACGTTGCAAACGACAGCGGAAACTGCTACGCCGCGAAAAAGCTCGAAATAAGCGATAACTGGACCGTGCTCGTAAGGTGCGCGAGAAGCGGCTTTGACGGCGGCTTTAACACCGCGCTGCGTTTGAGTATCGGCACGATTATTGTTATGATTGCGCTGGGACTTGGCGCGAATTACTTCTTCGGAAAGACCGTCACAAATCCTCTCGGCAAAATCAAAAAGAAGATTATCGATATGTCAAACGGCATTCTTTCGGGAGCGCCTGTTGACCACAAGGCAGACGATGAACTCGGCGTGCTTTCGGACGCGGTCAACCGAATGGCCGATTACAACAACACCATCATCTCCGACATCAAGCACACCGCCGAGGAAATTGCATCGGAAAATCTCTGCGTAAAGCCGCACGGCGAGTATTGCGGCGACTTCGTTCCCGTCAAGGAAGCGCTTGAAAAGATTGTCGCTTCGATACGCTCGGTTATCGAGAACATCGAAGAAGCCGGTCGTCAGGTCAGCAGCGGTTCCGAGGAAATGTCGCGCAACTCTGCGGTGCTTTCAACCGCTGCCGAGGAGCAGTCCATCACCGTTTCCCAACTCAACGACAGACTCAACTCGGTTTACGATGAAATCAGCAACAACGCGAAGATTGCCTGCGAACAGGCGAGCGGCACCGCTAAGGAGTGCATGGAGCTTGTCAACGAGGGCAACGTCAAGATGGGCAATATGCTTGACGCGATGAACGAAATCAACGGCACATCGGCGCAGATTGCCAACATCATCAAGACCATTCAGGATATCTCCGAGCAGACGAATATTCTCTCGATAAACGCGTCCATCGAGGCGGCGAGAGTCGGCGCGGCGGGCAAGGGCTTTGCCGTTGTCGCGGGAGAAGTCGGAAAGCTTGCCGAAAAGACCGCGCAGGCTGCGAAGTCTACCACAAAGCTCATCAAATCGTCCATTCAGTCGGTTAAAAACGGCACGGTTATCGCAAACGAAACCGCCGAGATGCTCGGGAAAATTGTTGAGAAAACAGACGCCACCGCAAAGGTTGTCGAGGACATCGCCGACGCTTCTGCGAAACAGGCTGAGAGCGTGAAGGACGTGCTCTCGGGAATGAACATAATTTCCTCCGAGGTAAATCAAGTCAGCAACTCCGCGAAGGAGTGCGCGGACAGCTCCGAGGAGCTGGCAACGCAGGCTGTTATGCTCCACAACACGGTTGACAGATTTGTCATCAACGAGAGCAAGGCTGCGAAAAAGGCTGCCGAAAAGCCCGTTTCCAAGCCCGCTGAAATCCACCTTGATGATAACGAGAAGAAGGCAAAAAAGCCCGCAGCTCCTGCTCCCAAAAAGGCAGCGCCCGTGAAACCGGTTGAAAAATCAGCTCCGACTGCACCGGCAAAGTCCGCTGTAATCAATCTTGACGATAACGAGAAGAAAGCGAAACCCGCAGCAAAGCAGGCTTCCGCGAAGCAAGAGCCCGTGAAACCCGCTCCGAAACCCACGATAAAGCTCGATGAAGAGCCTACGGCGGTCGCGGCAAAATCGGGCACAACTCCGGTTTCAAAGGCGACAATGCAGCCTGTTAAGCGCACTATAAATTTGGATAACAATAAATATTAAGGAGAAAATTTATGGCTTCGGAAATCAAGGAATACGGCTTTTATCAAGGCTACAAGTGCTATCTGGTAACGCTCCGAAACGCGAAAATCAAGGCGAGCTTTCACAGCCTCGGCGCGTGTATTCAGTCAATCACAGTGCCCGACAAGAACGGCGAAAAGGTTGATGTTGTGCTGGGCTATGACGATTTGAACGGCTACGCCGAGGGAAATTCCTCGCACGGCGCAACAGTCGGACGTTTTGCCAACCGTATCGGCGGCGCGAAATTCACGCTTAACGGCAAGGAGTATAACCTCTTCAAAAACGACGGCGAGAACACGCTTCACGGCGGCTCGATTTCGTTCAACAAGCGCGTGTGGACGGTTGACGAGGTGACGGACAACAGCGTTACATTTGGTTACACAAGTCCCGACGGTGAGGAAAATTTCCCGGGAACGCTTGTCTGCAAGGTACAGTTCACGCTCCTTGACAACGGCGTGCAGATTCACTACACCGCGAAATCCGACAAGGATACGGTTGTGAATTTCACAAATCACTCGTATTTCAACCTCAAAGGCGAGGGAAGCGGCGATGTTCTCGACCACATTGTTGAGATAAACGCACAAAAGTACACTCCCGTGGACAGCGGTCTTATCCCGACGGGCGAGCTTGCGGACGTTGCGGGAACGGCGTTTGATTTCAGACAGCCGAAAAAGGTGCGCGAGGATATGGACAGCGGAAAGCTCCCGAACGGCTACGACCACAACTTTTTCCTTGGCGAAAGCAAGGAAATGCGTGTTGCGGCGCAGGCTTACGAGCAGACGCGCGGGATTTTGCTCACGATGAAAACGAACAAGCCCGCGATGCAGTTTTACATCGGAATCGGCTTGAACGAGGACGGAAAGGGCGGAAAGCATTACCCGAAATACGGCGGGCTTTGCTTCGAGAGCCAGTTCTGCCCTGACACGCCGAACAAGCCGAATTTCCCGAGCTGCGTCCTCAAAGCAGGCGAAACCTACGACTACACCACGGTTTACGAGTTTGAGGCGAAGTAAAATTGATTCAAAACCCTCTTGTGTGTTTTTATTGACAGCTTGAAATTCTTCTAAAAACAAAATCGCCCTCAAATCCGAGGGCGATTACTTATATTTAGCGTGAAATTTTCACTTCTTCCAAGTAGACGGCGTAAAGAGTATCAGCATCGGGAAAAGCTCCAGTCTGCCCGCGAGCATATCGAAAATCAGCACAATTTTCGACGGTACCGAGAAGAACGCGAAATTCTCCGTCGGACCGACAAGCTCAAGTCCGGGACCGATGTTGTTTATGGACGCGGTCACGGCGGTGAAGTTTGTTATCAAATCGTGGTTGTCGAACGAAACAACCACCAGCGAAAGCACGAAAACCAGCAGATACGCAATCATAAACACGCTCACCGAGCGCACGGTTTCGTGCTCGATGGGGTGTGAGCCGATTTTGATTTTCTTGATTTGCTTCGGGTGAACCATAACTTTCAGCTCTTTGCCAAGGCTTTTGAACAGGATTATAATTCGCGATACCTTGATACCGCCGCCCGTGCTGCCCGCGCACGCTCCGATGAACATTATGATAACGAGAATTGTCCGAGAAAGCTCCGACCACGCGCTGAAATCAACCGTCGAGAAGCCCGTTGTCGATATCAGCGAAGCTACCGTGAACGCGGAGTTGCGCAGCGAGTCGCCCGTTTCGGGATAAAGCGCGCGGTTGTCGAGAGTGAGGATTGTGATTGCGGTTGTGACGATGATGAAAAAGACGATAACCTCGGTGTTGAACGCTTCGCGGAATTTTCGGTTGATGAGGAAGAAATAGGAGTTGAAATTCACCGAAAACAGCAGCATAAACACGGTAACGACAACTTGGATATACGGCGAGAAGCTGCCGATACTGCTGTTGTAGATTCCGAAGCCGCCCGTGCCTGCGGTCGCGAACGAGGTGTTGAGCGCTTCGAAGCCTGTCATTCCGCCGCAAAGCAGCATAATGAACTCAATCAGCGTCAGCACAAAGTAAATCGAGTAAAGCAGCAGCGCGGTTGTTTTGACGCGGGGAACCAGCTTGCTCACGGACGGCCCCGGCGACTCCGCTTTCATTATGTGCATATTCTGCCCGCCCGACAGCGGCAAAAATGCCATAACAAACACAAGTACACCCATTCCGCCAACCCAGTGCGTGAAGCTTCGCCACATCAGCATTGATTTCGGGAGCGCTTCGACATCGGTTAAAATGGACGCGCCGGTTGTCGTGAAGCCGGAAACCGTTTCAAAGAGCGCGTCGATGAAGTTGGGGATTGCTCCCGAGAGGAAAAACGGAAGTGCGCCGAAAACCGACAGCGCAATCCAGCTCAGCGCGACAATCACAAAGCCTTCGCGTGAAAACAGGCGCTTGTTCTGCGGTTTTTTGACAAGGATAAGCAGCCCGCCTATCGCAAGGCAAATTCCCGCGCAAATCGCAAACCAAACCGCCGAGCCGCCCTCCGCGAACACCGCGCAGGTTATCAGCGGAACCGCCATAAAAGCTGCCTCGAAAACCAAAATCCAGCCGAGGACGTAGCTTATCATTCTGTAATTCATAAATTATCCGTACTTTCAAATCATTTGAGAATGTCTGCGATATCGTGAAGTCCGACGATATTCGAAACGATAACAACCGTATCTCCCGGCAAAATCACGTCCGAGCCGCGCGGTATGATAACCTTTTTGTCGCGGAGAATTGCCGCAACGAGCACTCCGGGTTTCAGCGTGAGCTTCATCAGCGGCGTGTCTGTAATCGCGCTCTCATTGGTTATGGTGAATTCGGACGCCTCGACCTTGCCCTTGATGAACTGATACACGCGCTCGACGTTGCTGCCGACGGTTCTCCGAAACGAGCGCACATAGCGGATAATCGTGTCGGAGGTGATGTTTTTCGGGTAAATTATCGTGTCGAGGTCAAGGTGCTTGATAACCTCGTCAAACTCAATTCGGTTGATTTTGGTGACTAGCTTTGCGCTTCCCGCACTCTTCGCGAAAAGCGACAGCATAATGTTCTCTTCATCGAGATTTGTAAGCGCGACAAAAGCTCCTGCTTCCTCCAGTCCCGCTTCAAGCAGCACATTCTGGTCGGACGCGTCGCCGTTTATCACGGTCACATCGTCCCAAAGCTCCGAAAGCTCCTCGCAGCGCTTGAGGTCTTTCTCGATAATCTTGACGGAAATTCCCGATTTGAGCAAAATTTCTGTGAGGTAATGCCCCAGCTCACCGCCGCCCGCGATGAGAACGTCCTTGACGGAATTTGTCTTGTAGTTGATTTTGCGGAAGAAATCGTTAGCCTTTTTCGGCGAGGCAACGATTGAAATAACGTCTTTTTCCGCGAACACGAAGTTACCGTTTGCTATGTACGCTTCATCGCCGCGCTCGATTGTACACACAAGAACATCGCACGCGAGTTTTGACGAGATTTCCTTGACGGCGAGTCCCGCAAGCGGGCTGTCCTCGGGAAGCCTGAATTTAAGCAGCTCCACGCGTCCTCTCGAGAAGTTTTCGATTTTCATTGCCGATGGGAAACGCAGCACTCGGGCAATTTCCTGCGCGGCGGCAAGCTCGGGGTTTATGACCATCGCAAGCCCCAGCTCGTCCTTGAGGAACGGCGCTTCGCTGCTGTACTGCGGTGAACGCACGCGCGCGATTGTCCGGCAGTTTCCGGCTTTTTTCGCGATAAGGCAGCAAAGCAAATTCAGCTCGTCCGAACCCGTAACCGCAATCAGCAAATCCGCGCGCTCGATACCGGCTTCTTGTTGAATGAGGTGAGTTGCGCCGTTTCCGACAACGCCCATAACGTCGCAGCGCGAGGTTACGGCGTTTATTTTGTCTGCGGCGAGGTCGATGACGGTGATGTTGTTGCCCTGCTCGTTGAGCTGTTCGGCAAGCGCCTGCCCGACCTTTCCGCAGCCGACTATAATAATATCCAAAAAATCCCTCTTTCCCGAAAATCAGACTTTTCTTCCTAACAGTCTGCATATAAATACCTATTATATACTATACTACATTTTTCGCCGCTTGTCAATGACATTTGTGAAATTGAACGAAACCGGCGAGATTTTGCCAAAAAATTGCCGCCGAAAACGTCTTGACATTTGTCGGAAAATGTGATAAAATAGATAAAGAAACGCAGAACGTTTTTCGGGGGAGCACCACCGCTGCCGATAGGGAGCAAGGTACTGTTACGGGAAAAGTGTCTGCTTTTTTTGTGCAAAAAATTATGCGGGGTGAGAATGTGGCTAAAATTAACGGCGAAGATTTTAAGGAAAAAATCACAATCGGCGAGTACCTCAAAAAAGCGGGATATTCGGCGGTTCGTGTCGCGGTGATGGTGAACGGGGAAATCCTCCCGAAGAACGATTACGACAGCACCGAAATCCAGCCCGATGACGAGGTTGAAATTGTCGGGTTTGTGGGGGGCGGCTGATGAAGATAAGCGAAAGGGAGTTTGCCGAGGCGGTAAATTCCCGCTCCAAAGCGCCGATTTACGAGAAGATGAAAACCGCTTGCATCGGAATAGCGGGGCTTGGCGGGCTTGGTTCAAATATCGCCGCGGCGCTTGTCCGAAGCGGAATAGGGCGGCTGGTTCTGGCGGATTTTGATGAGGTTGAGCTGTCCAACATCAACCGACAGGCGTATTTTTTGCGCGATGTCGGTCGGCGAAAAACCGAAGCTCTCGCGGAAATTCTCCGTGAAATCAACCCGTTCTGCGAGATAATCACGCACGACGTCCGCGTTGACGAGAAAAACTGCCTCCCGATTTTCGGGGAATGTCCGATTGTCTGCGAAGCGTTTGACGGTGCGGAGGAAAAAGCAATGCTTGTGAACACGCTTCTGTCCGAGAGCAAAACCGTGAAAATCATCACGGGAAGCGGTATGGCGGGCTTCGGACGAGCAAACGAGATTGTCACGCGGAAAATCTCAGAGCGGCTTTTTGTGTGCGGCGACGGAAAAACCGACGTTGCCGACGGCGAGGGCTTGACGGCTTCGCGCGTTATCATCTGCGCGGGGCATATCGCAAGCAAAGCGGTTGAAATGATTTTGACTTAACGAAAGGAAAAAATATGGAAGATAAACTGATTATTGCGGGACATGAGTTTAATTCAAGATTTATTCTGGGCTCGGGGAAATTTGACCTTGACCTGATAAACGCTGCGGTGAAGAACGCGGGCGCGGAGATTATCACGCTTGCGGTGCGCCGTGTGAACAGCTTTACGGGCAACATTCTCGACCACATTCCCGAGGGCGTGACGCTTTTGCCGAACACTTCGGGCGCAAGAAACGCTGAAGAAGCAGTGAAAATTGCCAAGCTCGCGCGTGAAGCAGGCTGCGGGGATTTCATCAAAATCGAGGTTATCCACGACTCAAAGTACCTCCTCCCCGACAACTACGAAACCGCAAAAGCATGCGAAATGCTCGCAAAGGACGGCTTTATCCCGATGCCTTATATGTACCCCGATTTGTACGCGGCGCGCGATATGAAGAACGCGGGAGCTGCCGCGATTATGCCGCTTGCCGCGCCGATAGGTTCAAATCAGGGACTTTCCACAAAGCAGTTTATCCGCATTCTGATTGAGGAAATTGACTTGCCGATAATCGTTGACGCGGGAATCGGAAAGCCCTCGCAGGCTTGCGAAGCGATGGAAATGGGCGCGTCCGCGATAATGGCGAACACGGCGATTGCGACTGCGGGAAATATCGTGCAGATGGCGGAGGCGTTCAAAAACGCGATTATTGCGGGAAGACTGGCTTATCTCGCAGGCACGGGCCGCGTTCTCGACAAGGCAAGCGCGTCCTCGCCGCTCACGGGCTTTATCGCCGAATAATTCAAGGAGAGCAAAATGGAAGAAAGAATTGACCATATGAAATATCTGCCGGGAATGGAGGTTATCGAGTCCGACATTCAGCAGCAGGTTATCAGCCGAATGAACGCGTATGATTACAATCGCTACACGGAAACCGATGTAAAGCGCGCGCTTGCCGCGGAGTATCTGTCAATCGAGGATTTTGCCGCGCTGTTGTCACCCGCCGCTGAGCCTTTTTTGGAGCAAATGGCGGCAAAGGCAACGATTGAAACGCGCAAGCATTTCGGCAACAGCGTGTACCTTTTCACACCGCTTTATATCGCGAATTACTGCGAGAATTACTGCGTTTACTGCGGTTTCAACTGCCACAACAAAATCCGCCGCGCGAAGCTCGATAAGGACGGTATCCGCCGCGAAATGGAAGCGATTGCCAAAACGGGAATGGAAGAAATTCTGATTTTGACGGGCGAAAGCCGCAAGATGTCGAGCGTTGAGTATATCGGCGAAGCTTGTTCGATTGCGCGCGAGTATTTCAAGAACGTGGGAATTGAGGTTTACCCGATGAACACGGACGAGTACAAATTCCTCCACGAAAACGGCGCGGATTACGTCACGGTTTTCCAGGAAACCTACAACTCCGACAAGTACGAAACGCTTCACCTCGCGGGACACAAGCGCATTTTCCCGTACCGTCTGAACGCGCAGGAGCGCGCTATTCGCGGGGGAATGAGGGGAGTTGCGTTCGCGGCGCTTCTCGGGCTGGACGATTTCAGAAAGGACGCGTTTGCGGCGGGAGTTCACGCTTATCTTATTCAGCGCAAGTACCCGCACGCGGAAATTTCGTTCTCCTGCCCGCGTCTGCGCCCGATAATCAACAACGACAAAATCAATCCCAAGGACGTTCACGAAAAGCAGCTTTTGCAGGTAATGACGGCGTTTCGCATATTTATGCCGTTCGCGGGGCTTACGATTTCAACGAGAGAGCGCGCGGGCTTCCGCGACAACGTTGTGGGAATGTGCGCGACAAAAATCTCGGCTGGCGTGAGCACGGGAATCGGTTCTCACACCGAGGAGGAGTCGCTCGGCGACAACCAGTTTGAGATAAGCGACGGCAGAACGCTCGATGAGGTCTGCGACGCTATCCGTTCGCGCGGACTTCAGCCCGTGATGAACGATTATGTTTATGTGGGCTGACGATATGAGCGGGAATTTTGATAAAATTATCTGTGTGACCAATCGCAGGCTCTGCGCGAAACCGCTTGAAGAGCAGCTTGCTTTTCTGGCAAAAAAAGGCATAACGCGAGTAATTCTGCGTGAAAAGGACTTGCCCGAGGAGGAGTACGCGGCGCTTGCGAAACGCGTGCTCGGAGTGCCGGAAATTGAGTTGTTTATCCACAATTTTCCAAACGTCGCGCGGGAGCTCTCGGTGAAGAAAATTCATCTGCCGCTCGCAAAGCTCACGCGGGAAATCTGCGCGGAATTTGAGGTCGCCGGCGCGTCGGTTCATTCTGTTGAAGAAGCCGTGCAAGCGGAAAAGCTCGGCGCAGCTTACGTTACGGCGGGACACATTTTCGCGACCGACTGCAAAAAGGGCGTACCGCCGCGGGGACTTGAGTTTTTGGAGAACGTCTGCAAAAGCGTGAAAATCCCCGTCTACGCAATCGGCGGGATAACTCGCGATAATATGCACCTCGCGCTTGAAGCAGGCGCGGCGGGGGTTTGCGTGATGTCGGGGCTTATGAACGGCACTTTCTTTGAATAAAGCAGAGAAGACGAGTTGAACGGGCATAAAAATCGCCCTGGATGAAATTAGGGCGAAAATGGTTATTGCAAATTATGATTAACGAACAACCCGCGGATTTTTGTGATTTTGTGCTTGTGCAAAATCACAAAAAACGCAGAGGAAAACTCAAAAGCACGGTCTAAAAGACCGTGCTTTTGAGTTTTTGGCGGAGAAAGAGGGATTTGAACCCTCGCGCCGGTTGCCCGACCTACTCCCTTAGCAGGGGAGCCTCTTCACCACTTGAGTATTTCTCCAAATGCTGAAATCACTATTCAATCACAAATGGTATTATACCACATTCAAACCCATTTGTCAAGACCTTTTTGTAAAAACTTTGTAATCGGCGGTTGACAAAACGGAATATTTGTACTATAATTAAATTTGATACGAAGAAAAAGGAAGGTCTGGGAATTATGCCTATAAAAATTGCCGACGGGCTGCCCGCGCAGGAGATACTGGAAAAAGAGCACATTTTCGTGATGACGGAGTACCGCGCGCTGCATCAGGATATCCGCCCGCTGAAAATCGGTATACTCAATCTTATGCCGACAAAAATTGTCACCGAAACGCAGATTTTGCGCTGTTTGTCAAACACGCCGCTTCAAATCGAAGTTGAGCTTGTGGGAATGGTTTCGCACAACAGCAAAAATACCTCGCAGGAGCATTTGCTGGAGTTTTACAAGAACTTTGACGATATAAAAAACCGGAATTTCGACGGCTTTATCATAACCGGCGCGCCCGTTGAGCAGATGCCGTTTGAAGAGGTTGACTACTGGAAAGAGCTTTGCGAGATTATGGATTGGACGACAACTCACGTTCACTCCACGCTCCACATCTGCTGGGGAGCGCAGGCAGGGCTTTATTATCACTACGGCATACCGAAATATCCGCTCCCCGAAAAGGTTTCGGGAGTTTTTGCGCACAAGCTCCTCACACCGAAAGCGCGCCTTTTCCACGGCTTTGACGGGGAATTTTACGCGCCTCATTCCCGCCACACAGAAACCCGCGCCGAGGATATCCTGAAAGTGCCGGATTTGAGGCTGATGGCGGTATCGGACGAGGCGGGAGTTTACGCTGCGGGAAACGAGAGCGGAAGCCGGTTTTTCATCACCGGCCACTCGGAGTACGACGCGGGAACGCTTGACGCTGAGTATCACCGCGATTTGGAGCGCGGACTTAGCCCGAAAGTGCCCAAGCACTATTACCCCGACGACAACCCCGAAAATCCGCCTGTTCTGCGCTGGAGAGCGCACTCAACGCTGCTGTTCACGAACTGGCTCAACTATTACGTTTATCAGACCACGCCGTTTGATATCAGCAAGAAAATCTGATTGCCGTTAAATTGCATAAATCCACACCCGAGAAATTGTAATAAGTGCTAAAAATTTTGTCGCTTGTTGCAAATATTCTCGGGTTGTGCTATAATGTAAAAAGGGGAAATATACAACATTTGGGAAAATATTCGGAGAGGGGGAGCAGCTATGTCAGAAGAGATAGTTCATTCCACGATAGACGTTTCCGTCAATCCAAACAAAACAACCGCATTTGTGTCGTTTTCAAAGCCCGAAAACGGCGGTATCGACGTGACCTTGGACAAGGTTATGAAGGCGCTTGAGGACAAAAATGTGTCCTACGGCTTGCTTAAAGATGAAATCGAGAGAGCCGTTGAGCAGAAGCGCTATGATGAAAATATCTGTGCGGCGCGCTGGGACCCTCCCACGGACGGCGTTGACGGTACGATAAAGTATTTTTATCGCACCGACCAGTGTACTGCCCCTGTTGAAAACGAGCACGGCGTTGTTGATTACAAAAATCTCGGCTTGGTGCGCAACATCACTGCCGGCACTCCCATTGCCGAAATCACTCTGCCCACGGACGGCGAGCCGGGGCGCGATATAATGGGAATGGTTGTGGCACAAAAAAAGGGTGTGCCCGTTAATCTGAATCTCGGCAACGGCACTTCTCTCATCAACGAAGGCACGGAGCTTATCGCGGCGGTTGACGGCAATCTTGTGTTCAGAAACGGCTCGTTTTGCGTTGATGAAACGCTGCTGATAAACGGCGACGTTGACGTATCAACGGGAAATATTGACTTTATCGGAAGCGTGACCGTAAAGGGGAGCGTTTTCGAGGGATTTCGCGTTACATCGAAAAAGGATATAAGCGTGCTCGGCTCGGTGAACGGAGCGGAGCTGTCTGCTGACGGAAACATTTCCGTGAAAATCGGCATTATCAACAGCAAGGTTGACTGCCGCGGAGATGTTAAACTCGGCTTTTGCGAGAACTCAAAGGTTCGCTGCGACGGTAATGTTGACAGCGCGTCGTTTGTCGGCGGAGAGGTTTTTGCGGGGCGCGATTTGATTGCATCGGGCAAGGGCGTTATTATGGGCGGAAAGTACACGGCGCTGAATAACGTGGACGCATCGGTTATCGGCTCGGATAAGTATGTCAAAACCGAGATTACGCTTGGCAATAACGCGGTTCTGATGGAAGAGCGCGAAACTCTTGACAAGCAGATTAAGGATATGGACGATAAATTCGACCAGCTTGGAAAAATCCTCACGACTCTCACGGAGCTTCAGAAGGTTTCAAAGCTCCCGCCCGAGCGCGAGCAGCTCAAAGCGGACGCGCTGAGAAACCGCTTGAAATTCCAGGCGGAGGTTAAAAAGGCGAAAGTCCGTATGGCTGAAATCGACGAGGCGCTCAAGCTCACGCAGAATTTGTCGGTATCGATTAAGCGAATGATTTATCCGGGCGTTAAGCTGAGGATAAACTCGTGTATGCTCGCGGTGAAAACAACGGAAAACCGCTGCCGCGCGACCGTGGAAAAAGGCGAAATCGTATTTAAACCGCTATAAAGCGCGATCATTAATAATCTGAAGCAAGAAGTACTCACTTCTTGCTTCTCTTTTCACAATCTTTTCACATTTCAACCCGTTTTTGTCGGTTGACTTTTTAATAGGAATGTGTTATAATTTATTCATAGTGCAAAAATAGGCAGAGACTTTTTTGTTGAAAACAGCCAACATTTGTCAAATATAAAACAATTTTTGTATAAATGGAGAGGATAGTAAGAATGAGGCGAGTGGGACTTGATATAGGTTCGACAACCGTAAAGGCGGCGGTTCTCGGGGAGAACGGGGAACTGCTCCACAGCCGTTATCAGCGGCATTTTTCCGATATCAGAAAGACAGTTGCCGATATAATTTCCGAGGTTGGCGAGAAATTCCCCGGAGAAATCGCGCTTGTCGCAGTAACGGGTTCGGGCGGAATTTCCGTATCGAAGTGGCTTGGGATACCGTTTGTGCAGGAGGTTGCGGCGGGAACGGACGCGATTAAGGCGCTTATCCCGCAGACCGATGTCGCAATCGAGCTCGGCGGCGAGGACGCGAAGATTACATACCTTACGGGCGGTCTTGAACAGCGTATGAACGGTACCTGCGCGGGCGGCACGGGCGCGTTTATCGACCAGATGGCGGCGCTTCTCAACACGGATATCGGCGGCTTGAACGAGCTGTCCAAAAAGCACACGACGATTTACCCGATAGCGTCGCGCTGCGGAGTTTTCGCGAAGAGCGATATCCAGCCGCTGCTCAACGAGGGCGCAAAACGCAGCGATATCGCGGCGTCCGTTTTCCAGTCGGTTGTAAATCAGACGATATCCGGACTTGCCTGCGGAAAGCCTATCCGCGGCAATGTCGCGTTCCTTGGAGGACCTTTGCATTACCTCTCGGAATTAAGGCAGCGCTTTATCGAAACGCTTGACTTAAAGCCCGAGAACATCATAATTCCCGAAAACGCGAATTTGTTCGTGGCGATGGGCTGCGCGCTGTCCGATGAAGCGGAGGAAATGTCGATTGACGAGCTTTGCAAAAAGGCGGGAAATCTCGGCGAAAATCAGCTGCGCGAGGTTGAACGTCTTGCGCCGCTGTTTGAGAACGAGGACGAGCTGAAAGCGTTCCGCGAAAGACACGCGAAATCGGTTATCCCGACAGCCGATTTGAGCGCGCATACCGGCGCTTGTTATCTCGGGATTGACGCGGGTTCTACGACAACAAAGGCTGTTCTGCTCAACAAGGACGCGGAAATTCTCTATTCATTCTACGACAACAACCACGGTGACCCGCTGAAATCGGTTATCGGCATACTGAAGGACATTTACTCGAAGCTCCCCGAGGGCGCGTACATCGCGAAGGCTTGTACAACGGGCTACGGCGAGCATTTGATAAAAGCAGCTCTCGGCGCGGATTACGGCGAGATTGAAACAATGGCGCACTACAAGGCTGCCGACAAAATTCTGCCCGGCGCGGAGTTTATCCTCGACATCGGCGGTCAGGATATGAAATGTATGCGCGTGAAAAACGGCGAAATCGAGAGCATTCTGCTCAACGAGGCTTGCTCGTCGGGCTGCGGCTCGTTTATCGAGAACTTCGCAAACGCTCTCGGAATGACCTCCGCGGAATTTGCGGTTCTCGGCTTGTCGGCTGAGCACCCTGTTGACCTCGGCTCGCGCTGTACGGTGTTTATGAACTCACGCGTTAAACAGGCGCAAAAAGAGGGCGCAACCGTCGCGGATATCTCGGCGGGACTGTCCTATTCCGTGTGCAAGAACGCGCTGTTTAAAGTAATCAAGTTGCGCGATACCGCTTCGATGGGCGATAAAATCATCGTTCAGGGCGGCACGTTTATGAACGACAGCGTTCTGCGCGCGTTCGAGAAAATTGTCGGAAAAGATGTTGTTCGTCCCGATAAAGCGGGGCTTATGGGCGCTTACGGCTCGGCGCTTGTTGCCCTTGAGCGCGATGACGGCGAAAAGAGCAAGATTGCGCCGCTCGATAAACTTGACAGCTTCAAGGCGGAAAAAACCGCGGCACGCTGCGGAAAATGCTCGAACAACTGCCTGCTCACAATCACAAAATTCCCCGACGGAACGCGCTATATCAGCAACAACCGCTGTGAGCGCGGCGCGGGAAATGTTTCGACGGGCGAAAAGCTCCCGAATTTGTACGATTATAAATATCACCTTTTGTTTGACCGCGAGTGCCTGCCCGAGGACAGCGCGCCGCGCGGTGTAATCGGCTTGCCGAGAGTTCTCGGAATGTACGAGAATTTCCCGTTCTGGCACAAGCTGTTCACGGAGCTTGGCTTCTCGGTTAAGCTCTCCCCGAAAACAACGCGCGCGATTTACGATAAGGGTATCGAAACCATGCCGAGCGAATCGGTTTGCTATCCCGCGAAGCTTGCTCACGGTCACATTCAGGCGCTGATTGACGAGGGCGTGAAGCTGATTTTCTATCCCTCGATGCCTTACGAAATGTCCGATGATATCGGCGGCGATAACCACTACAACTGCCCCGTTGTCGCGACGTACAGCGAGGTTATCAGAAACTCCGTGCCGGAGCTTCGTGAAAGCGTGAAATTCCTCAATCCGTTCCTGCCGATTTTCAACGAAAAGCGTATGGGTGAGCGGCTTTTTGAGGAGTTTTCGGCAAATCTTTCCGATAAAAATATCACCAAAAAAGAGATAACCGACGCGCTCGAAAAAGCGTATGCCGAGGACGCGAAGTTCAAGGAAACGATGCGCAAAAAGGGCGAGGAAACGCTTCAGTTCCTCAAGGATAACCACAAGCGCGGAATTGTGCTCGCGGGTCGTCCTTACCACGTTGACCCCGAGATAAACCACGGTCTGCCCGAGATGATTTCGGGATACGGCTTTGCGGTTTTGACGGAGGACAGCGTTGCTCATATCGAGCAGGTTGTCCGTCCTATCCGCGTTGTTGACCAGTGGACTTATCACACGCGGCTTTACGCGGCGGCACACGTTGTCGGCAAAAACGACTGCCTTGAGCTTGTGCAGCTCAACTCGTTCGGCTGCGGACTTGACGCGATTACCACGGACGAGGTTCAGGAAATTCTGCGCAGCTTCGGAAAGCTTTACACCTGCCTGAAAATCGATGAGGTCAACAACCTCGGCGCTGCGAGAATACGTCTGCGTTCGCTGATATCGGTTGTGGACGAGCGTGAGCGGCACAAATACAAGCCCGTGCGCGGTCATGTCGGTTACATAAGACAGCCCGAGTTCACGAAAGAAATGCGCAAAAACCACAAAATTCTCTGCCCGCAGATGGCGCCTATTCACTTCGATTTGCTGGAAATGGCGTTCAGATACAGCGGCTATGATGTGGATGTTCTGCGCGACTGCTCGAAGGCGGTTGTCGATGAGGGCTTGAAATACGTCAACAATGACGCGTGCTATCCGTCGATTTTGATTGTCGGACAGCTTATCCACGCGCTCAAGAGCGGCAAGTATGATATAAACAACACTTCCGTTCTGATAACCCAAACGGGCGGCGCGTGCCGTGCGACAAACTATGTGGGAATGCTCAAGAAAGCGCTCAAGGACGCGGGATTTGACAATGTACCGCTGATTTCGCTGAACGTTGTCGGACTTGAGAAGCAGAGCGGCTTCAGACTCTCGGTTTCAATGGCGATAAGAGCGTTTATGGCGATGATTTACGGCGACGTGCTTTCGCGCTGCCTGTACAAGGTTCGTCCCTACGAGGTTGAAAAAGGCTCGGCGAACGCGCTTTATCAGAAGTGGCGGCTGAAGCTGCGCGATGATATGAAAACGCTCTCGATGAAGACCTTCAACAGCAACATCGAAGCGATTGTCGAGGAGTTCAAAAATTTCCCCGTTCTCGATATCAAGAAGCCGCGCATCGGTCTTGTCGGAGAAATTCTCGTAAAATTCCACCCCGTTGCGAACAACGACATTATCGGTTTGCTGGAAAACGAGGGCTGCGAGGTTGTCGTGCCGGATTTGATGGGATTTTTCTATTACATCTGCTCACACGGCGTGACGAAATCCGAGCTTTTGTATTGCTCAAAGACGAAGAAATTCGCCGAGAATGCGGCAATCAAAGCGATGAAGTTTATGGAAAAAGCGTACCGCAAGGCTGTTACGGGAACGAAATTCGGCTGCCCGGGCGATATTTTCGAGATGCGCGAGATGGTAAAGCCGATTGTTTCGCCGGGCAACATCGCGGGCGAGGGCTGGTTCTTGTGCGCGGAGATGCTCGAGCTTATCCACGAGGGCGTCCCGAACATCGTTTGTATGCAGCCGTTTGCCTGCCTGCCGAACCACGTCACGGGCAAGGGCGTTATCGGTGAGCTTCGCCGCCGTCACCCCGAGAGCAATATCGTGGCGGTTGACTTTGACCCGGGCGCGTCCGAGGTTAACCAGGTGAACAGAATTAAGCTGATGCTGACGAGAGCGTTTGCGGAGGCGGGACTTAGCCGAAAGAGCGTTATGAAGCCGCTCGAAACCGACGACAAGTACTCGCAGCTTATCGGCGCGATTTATAAATAATTGACGGATACCAAAGGAGTATTTATGAAAAGAAGAATTTTGTCGGTTCTGCTTGCGACGGTAATGCTTTTCAGCACGGTAGTTTCTGCTTTTGCGTCGCAAACCTTGAAATACGATATAAACGGCTACGGCTATGAAAACGCTAAAGACGCTCTCGACCTGCTTAAGAGATATCTTGCGGGAACA
>SFLN01000135.1 GCA_004554555.1 [Eubacterium] saphenum
AAAATTGCTCCATATCCATTTACAACAATTATTCCAAATGACAGAAGCAGTTTTTTGGAAACCTTTAAATTCTTCATAAGAAATGTCCTCCAATTCCCTATTTTTGTAACTTAATTATATCACTTTATTAATCTGATGTCAAGATATTTATGACGAGTTATGCCAAATAAAATATCATTTTTTTACTCAAATGTAGTTTTTTGTATAACAAATTTCCCGTATTTTGACCGGGTGAAAAATGCTCGTATTATCGCAGGACTCACCAAAATACGTCAAAAATCATATAATCAAACAGCGGAAATTATACCGCTAAATCTATAAGAAAGGAAGATTTTATGGAGTCTATGAAAAACCCGAAGCGTCCGGGTTATGCTTATGTTCCAAATCAGCGAATGGAAAAGGTTTATTCACCGTCCAAGGCGCTGAAGGCAGGTACAATTTTCCCCGAGCTTAATATTTCTATGGAAGATTATCAAAGGGGGCTTTTTAATGGGAAATAACTATATGAACAAGCGCGGGAATATGAACGAAAACAACCGCACTCCCCGTCAGAATATGGAAAACAGCGGTTCAAGCGGCAATTCTCCCGCCTGCGACGAGCTTTTGAGAGCAATCGCCGAAGCGTCGTTTTTTGCGCTGGACTTGAAGCTCTACCTCGACACTCACCCCGATGATACAAGAGCCGTTGAGATGTTCCGCGAGGCTGTAAAGCAGTATAAAGCCTGCAAGGCGGCGTTTGAGGACAGCTTTTACCCGCTTACGTCAATGAGCGCGGACAAAGACGGCGACTGGGACTGGTTATGCGGTACTTTCCCGCCGTTGAGTTAAGAAATCGAGGTGGCTTATGTTTATTTTTGAAAAAAGAACGCAAATTCCTATTTGCATTAAAAACAAGAACCCCAAGCTCGCGGGGATAATCCTCAGTCAATACGGTGGTCCCGACGGCGAACTCAGCGCTTCTCTGCGTTACCTCTCGCAGCGCTTTACAATGCCCGACAACCGCGGAAAAGCTCTTCTCACCGATATCGGCACGGAAGAACTCAGTCATCTTGAGATGGTCGGAAGTATTGTCGGACAGCTCACCGACGGCGAAGGAGCAAGAAGCTTTGACAAGTACGGAAATGCCGATTACTACGTTGACCACGCAAATGCGGTTTATCCGTCAAGCGCGGCGGGCGTTCCGTTCACCGCAGCTTATCTTCAGTCAAAGGCTGACCCCATCGCAGACCTTGTAGAAAATATGGCTGCCGAACAAAAGGCGCGCGCCACTTACGACAACATTCTGCGGCTCTCCGACGACCCCGATGTAAACGAGATTATCAAGTTTCTTCGTGAACGCGAGGTTGTGCATTTTCAGCGGTTCGGCGAACTGCTCAATTACTATCAAGAGAAAATTCAAGACTGCAAGTACTAAAGCAACGCCGCCTCGGAACTGCCCGGGGCGGTTTTCACGTCATAAATCGCAGGACGCGCTAATATACTTGTACAAAAATCCTTGGGGAAAGGAAAAGAATATGACCGAGAAAAAGTTTATAAAAAATACCGCTATCCTTTTCGTTTCAATGACGATAACAAAGGTTGTCGGAGCGCTTTTCAAGATACCTCTCGCAAACCTACTCGGCGGCACGGGAATGGGTTATTTTTCATCGGCTTACGGGCTATACTCGCCGATTTTCGCGATAACCGCCGCGGGTATCCCGACGGTTATTATGCGCACAACCGCGCGCTGCTCCGCTTCGGGTAACCTTTGCAGAGCCGCTGCCGTGAGAAAATGCGCGCTTATGATGTTCGCGGTAATCGGGCTTTTCGGCACTCTTTGCGTTGCCGCTTTCGCAAAGCCGTTTTCCGAGTACATCGCTTGCTCCCCGCAAAGCCTTGCCTGCGTTTTGTGCATTTCACCCGCCGTAATGCTTTGCTGTATTGCAAGCGTTTTCCGAGGTTATCGCGAGGGACTTGCGGACGTTGTTCCCTCCTCCGCTTCGGCAATCAGCGAGGCTGTTTCCCGGGCAGTTTTCGGCTTGGGGCTGTCCTACGCTGTAATTATGTACGCCAAAAACCGCTTTGCAAACGGACTTGACGTTTTCGGCACCGCTTGTTCAACTGAGGAACAGGCTTATACTGCTGCGTTGCCTTACGCTGCTGCGGGAGCGGTTCTTGCGGTGTCTTTAAGCGAGCTTGCGGGGCTTATCACGTTGATAATCATCGAGAAACGCAAGAAAAACCGCGTTGTAATGCCAAGGCGCTGCGAGTACAGCCGCAAGGAAATCTGCATTTCGCTGCTGAAAGAAATCGCGCCGATTGCCGCGTCTGCGCTTGTGGTGAACTGCGTTTCATTTGTGGATTTGCTCACGGTTACAAGAACGCTTTCGTACTCTGCCGCGCGAAACCCCGAGTTCTTCAACAACGCTTTCGGCGATATTTTCGCAAGCTGCGGCGGACTTGAGGGTTTGCCGAACTTTATGTACGGAAGCTACACAGGAATTGCGATGACGCTGTTTATGCTCATACCGTCGTTTGCGGGAATGGCTTCAACCGCCGCTGCGCCCGAAATTGCCGCAGCGTGGGAGATAAAGGACAATGCTCAGCTTTTGCGGAAAATCCGGCTTCAGCTTCGCGCGGGCGCGCTTATCGCCTGTCCCGCCTGTATGGGAGCCGCAGCGCTTGCCGCACCAATCCTCAATATGCTGTACAAATCGCGCGCCGCCGAGGTTTCCGTCTGCCTTGACTCATTTGTGATTTTGTGCCTCGGCGGGATTTTTATGACCGCGTCTTCTGCGCTTTTCGCGATTTTCCAGTCAATCGGCAAGGCGCGCGTGCCGCTGATTTTGATGAGCGGTTCAATTGTACTGAAATTCGTGCTCAACCCGCTGCTCATCTCAATCCCCTCGCTGAACATCGCGGGAGCGGCACTTTCAAGCGTTATCGGATACATTATAATGACAATCGGCGGAACAATAATGCTGAAAAAGTCGCTTCCCGTCAAAATCGGGATTTTCGGAGCGGTTTTCCCGCCGTTTATCTGCGCGTGCGGCTGCGGAGCGGGCGCTTATTTCGTTCATCAGATGCTGGAAAACCAAATAAATTCCACGCTCAACGTTATCTTTTCAACGATTTCAGGGGCTGTAATTTATGCAATATTGCTGATTTTAACAGGCTGTTTTCGTACAAGTGGCATAAGAAAAGCAAATTTTGCAAAAAAAACTAAAAAACCACTTGCAAAATAACGTAAAATAGGGTATTATAGTAGATGGTTATTCGATTTTTGCCTAAAATGATTGTAAAGGAGATTTGGAAATGGATTTCGAGTTTAAAAGCCGTTACGACATTTCCGACCTTCTGAAGATTATGAAAATTCTGCGCTCCGAAAACGGTTGCCCGTGGGATAAGGTTCAAACGCATGAGTCCATACGCACCGACCTTATCGAGGAAACCTATGAGGTCTGTGAGGGAATTGACGCCAACAGCCCCGAAATGCTTCGGGAAGAGCTTGGCGATTTGCTGATGCAGGTCGTTTTTCATTCGGAGATAGAAACAGAGGCAGGAAATTTCGATTTCAACGATGTCTGCAACGATATTTGCCAGAAACTGGTTTATCGTCACCCTCACGTTTTCGGTGAGGTGTCCGTCAAGGACGCAGACGAGGTTCTGAAAAACTGGGACGCATTGAAAAAAGCCGGAAAGCATCAGGATACTTTCTCGGATACGCTTGAGAGCGTGCCTAAAACCTTCCCCGCCCTTCTCAGAGGTGAAAAGGTTTGCAAGCGCGCAGCAAGAGCAGGTGTTTCCGAAAACGACGCAAAAGCCTGCGCTGAGAGTATTATCGAGGATATCCGCAAGCTGTGCTCCTGTGATTTTTCGGGTGATGTTGAACAAAATCAACAGATTATGGGCAAGATTTTGTTGAAATTTTGTAATTTGAACAGAATTTTGAAAATTGACAGCGAAAAAGCCTTGACATAT
>SFLN01000136.1 GCA_004554555.1 [Eubacterium] saphenum
AATAATAGGGGAATTGTGTCCAAAATAATATTTCATAAAAGAGGTTTAAAATGCGTTTTGGCAGCGTTGAGTTTTTTAAGGTACTGATAAAGGTAGTACTTGCTATATTTTTCTTTGTGCCGCTCGCGCTCGCGATTGTATTCGGCATTTTTTGGGCAAAGCAGGGCGGGGAGCTTGCCGAGGTGAAAAAGGAGAACGAAAAGCTTTCTGCAACGGCACAAATTCTCACGGGTGAAAAAGCGGGAACGATTGACGATTTCTGCGCGATTTTCAGCAAGAGCGGTCTTTCCTACACCGAGTTTATAAAACAGATGAACGAGAACAAGGAAATCACCGCCGAGAGTTTTTACAAGCTCTTGACCGCAAGCGGGCTTTCCGATAAGGAGTTGCTGAGGCTGATTGTCAAAAAGGACGAAATCGGCGCGGGTGAGTTTTACGAAATTCTCTCGCAGAACGGAATTTCCGATAAGGATTTGATTTCCGCTATCGCCAAGAAAAACGGCGGTGAGAACTGGTACGGGATTTTGTCCGAGCTGGGGCTGTCCGACAGGGAAATCGTTGACTACCTCAACGAAAAGAACGGCTGGACGAACAGCGTTGAGGTTAACGTTCCGGAGAAAAGCCCCTACGCCGATATCCACACCGATATGTATGTAACCGCGCCCGCGAATTACGTTCGCGAGGAGAACACGGTTTATCTCACCTTCGATGACGGACCTTCTGATAACACTTACTCGATACTCCAATATTTGAGAGATTACGATATAAAGGCAACGTTTTTCGTTGTCCCGAACCGCAGCGAGTACTGCTACACGCTGATGAAAGCGATTGTCGCGGATGGTCACGCGATTGGTATTCACTCCGCTTCGCATAAATATGATGAAATTTACGCTTCCGTGGAAAATTATCTCGATGATTTCTACGACGCGTGGAATATGGTTTACGAGGCAACGGGGATTAAATGCGAGATTTTCCGCTTCCCCGGCGGCAGCTTAAACGACTACAACGCGAAAACCCGCGATGATATTATTGCGGAAATGTCGCGCAGAGGTTTCCGGCACTTCGACTGGAGCGTGGACAGCGGCGACGCAGTTGGCGCTTCCTGGACGCAGATGTGGAACTCCGTGCCCGCCGATATCAAGGCGAATTACGACAAGAATTTCCGCTCCGTTGTGCTTATGCACGACTCCGACAGCACAACGAACACGGTTTTGGTTCTCGGCGATTTACTCAAAAAATTTACAAGCGAGGGCGTTTACAAGTTCGACAAAATCAACAACGACACGCAGCCCGTTCAATTCGCGGGACCGTTCGCTTAAAGGATTTAGGGGAAAATACAGGATTTGGAAAGGAAAAGCTATGAGTATAAAGGATAATTTTTCTCAAGCGGTTAAAGAGCTGTGGAAAAAAGACGGTCAGGACGCGAAAAAGCCCGACGCCAAGCCCGAAGGCTCGCCTACCGAGTTGGACAAATATTTGAGAGAACCCGAGCAGCAAAGCGCGGGGGAAATTCCCGTGGAGCAAACGAGCGATGAAGTGCCGCTTGAAACGCCCTACTACCGCGCTGTCGAGGAACAGCCCGCTGCTCCTCAGCAGCCTGCCGCTCCCGCTCAAGCTGCCGCAAATGCAAATCCCAACGTTAATCCGATGAGCAACCCGAATGCTCGCGCGCAGGCTCCCGGGCAGGAGAATTTCACCCAGCCCAGCGCTCAGGGACAGAACGAGCAGGCTGCCTACAACCAGAATATCAAGAATATCAGAAGCAGTATCGGGCAGAATAATCAGAACGACTATAACGGCGGCTATGCTTCGTCCGCTCCGAATAACTTTAATCAAGGATACGGCGGGTACATTCCTCCCACGCAGGGCGGCGCGCCGATGCAGCAGTCGAACGAAACCGAGGAAGTTACCGTTATATCCAAGAACACCATTATTGACGGAAATATCCGCTCGCTTGCAAATATGCAGATTGACGGCAATATCAAGGGCAACGTTGAAACCACGCGAAACCTCGATATGAGCGGAAAAGTTATCGGCGATATCACCTGCAACAACGCGGGTATGAACTCGGCGGCAATGCAGGGAAATATGTCCCTCAAAGGTCGTCTGAGAATGGACAGAGATACCATACTTATCGGAGATTTGTCGTCGCAGTACGCCGATATAAACGGCAGAGTGCGCGGAAAGCTGGATATTGTCGGAAAGGCTGAGCTGAAGCGCGACGCGATTGTTTTCGGCGATATAAACGCGTCTACAATTGCCGTAACGGACGGCGCGATTATTCAGGGCTACGTCAACACAACCTTCCTCTCCAAAGAGGACAGCAGAAATGTGTTCCCCGACGCAATTTCCCTCGACAGCAAGGAAACCAAAAGCGAGTAATTTTAAAGGTTAACCAATGAGCGAAAAAAACACAAAACAAAGCAAAGTGCCGCTTATCGCAACGATTGTTGTGACGGTGCTGGCGCTGGCGGCGGTTGTCGCGCTGATTTTAATTCTAAACAAGCCTGCGGAAAAATCTCCCGCGCCGAGCGATGAGGTTTTTCGCCCGACAGCAGAGTTTGAGCAGGAGTGTAGCTACGAAGCGCACGACCTTGTTAAAGGAAGCTACGAGATAATCCGGCTGTTTATCACGCAGGGACTCCCGCACCTCGACGAGCCTTACGGAAACGCGCCCGAGGACGGAATTTACACGGTGAACACGGAAAAAAGCCGCGGCTATGCGTCATACGAGGATATCGAGAAAAAGGTGAAGTCGGTTTACACGGACGAGGCTGCCGAAAAGGTGCTGCACAATATTGACGGGAAGGGCTTCGAGGTGTACAAAAAGCGGACAATTCTCGTTGACAACCCCTCGACCGATGAAAACGCTCCTCATTATAAAGAAGCGGAGGTTCTCGGAATAAACGCCGATTTTGTGGCGGATACAACGCGCGAGAAGCTCTGGGAAAGCTGTTCACTTGCGGTTTTGCCGACAAGCGAAACCGAGTGCGATATCACGATTTATCTCGACGGCACGGGCGACAGCTCCGATATTTCCTCGGTTTCAGAGGACAAAATTCTCCGCACGAAAATGGTTAAAACCGACGCCGGCTGGCGTTTGACGGAATTTGTGTACTGATATGAGCAAAAACGAAAACCCGATTTCAACCTACGCAAAAGTAAGTCAGCTTGCATTTGTTATCATAACGCCGCTGCTGCTGTTCATCGGCGGAGGCTGGTTTCTTTCAAAGAAATTCGGCTGGCCCGACTGGGCGATGATAATCTGCATCGCGCTGGGGATTCTTTTTATGATAAGCGGCGCGGTGAGCTACCTCTACAAGCTGATAAAAATGTACGAAAAGGCGGATAAACCCGCCCCGAAGGCGTTCACCAGTTCTCGCCGTGAAAACGATTACTACGATGACTACTCAAGAAAATAACGGGAAATTTGCCGATGACGAATGAAGCAATTATGAAAAAAAACGAGCCGATTTACGAGGAAATAAGGTCGCTTGCGCCGTATTTCCTGATATTATCGGGAATTTATATGGCGGTGCTCGCGGTGATTTTCTTTGCGACAGGCTACGACTACACGCTGTTAATCGGCGGGATTTACGGAATAATAATCGCGGCGCTGAATTTCTTTGTTTTAGGAAAAACCGCGCAGATTGCGGTTAAAAAAGCAAGCGCAAAGTCCGCGCAGACTTATATGAGCGGAATGTACTGCGTGAGATATCTCGGGCTTATCGCGCTGCTTACGCTCGGTGCAATCGCACCTTTTATCAGTCTTATCACAGCGATTATACCGCTGTTTTTTCCGAAATTCGCTATATTGATAAGAACATTTATAAGAAAGGAGGAATGATGCTGAATGCCAACTGCGTTAATGCTTGCCTCCGCCGCCGCCGAGAGTAAACTCGAGGTCAACGGAGCATTAAAGGTTGTCGAACT
>SFLN01000137.1 GCA_004554555.1 [Eubacterium] saphenum
TCTTGAAATCGTCGGGGAAATATGGTATTATTATAAAGATGTAATAAAATCATACCGTAAAAGTATGGGAATGGAGAAAATAATGCCAAAAAGACAGGATATCAACAAAATTCTTATCATCGGTTCCGGTCCTATTATAATAGGACAGGCTTGCGAGTTTGACTATTCGGGCACTCAGGCGTGCAAGGCGCTCAAAAAGCTCGGCTATGAAATCGTTCTCGTAAACTCAAACCCCGCAACCATTATGACCGACCCCGACGTCGCAGATATCACCTATATCGAGCCGCTTAACGTCAACAGGCTCACTCAAATCATCGAGAAAGAGCGTCCCGACGCGCTTTTGCCGAACCTCGGCGGTCAATCGGGACTTAATCTCTGCTCGGAGCTTGCCGAGGCGGGAGTTCTCGAAAAGTACGGCGTTAAGGTAATCGGCGTGCAGATTGACGCAATCAAGCGCGGCGAGGACAGAATTGAGTTCAAGCACACAATGGAAAAGCTCGGCATTGAAATGGCTCGAAGCGAGGTTGCTTACTCGGTTGAAGAAGCCGTGGCAATCGCCGACAAGCTGAAATATCCCGTTGTTCTCCGCCCCGCTTACACAATGGGCGGCGCAGGCGGCGGTATGGTTTATAATGTCGAAGAACTCAAGGTTGTCTGCGCGAGAGGACTTCAGGCAAGCCTTGTCGGGCAGGTGCTTGTTGAGGAGTGCATAAGCGGCTGGGAAGAGCTGGAGCTTGAGGTTGTCCGCGACGCGAAAAACAACATCATCACCGTCTGCTTTATCGAAAATATCGACCCCGTTGGCGTTCACACGGGCGACTCGTTCTGCTCTGCGCCTATGCTCACGATACCCGAGGACGTTCAGAAAGAGCTCGAAAGAATGTCTTACAGCATTGTTGAGGCAATCGAGGTTATCGGCGGGTGCAACTGCCAGTTTGCGCGCAACACCGAAACGGGGCGCGTTGTCGTTATCGAAATCAACCCGAGAACCTCTCGCTCCTCGGCGCTTGCTTCAAAGGCAACCGGCTTCCCGATTGCGCTTGTTTCGGCAATGCTCGCG
This sequence comes from [Eubacterium] saphenum, assembly GCA_004554555.1. GTDB lineage: Bacteria > Bacillota > Clostridia > Oscillospirales > Ruminococcaceae > CAG-115. The sequence continues at coordinate 1,061 of SFLN01000137.1, forward strand.
TGCGGACTTACGCTTGACGAAATTCCCTGCGGCAAGTACGGAACGCTCGATAAATACAAGCCCGACGGCGATTATGTCGTTATCAAGTACGCGCGCTGGGCATTTGAGAAATTCAAAGGCTCGGAGGACAAGCTCGGCACGCAGATGAAGGCTGTCGGCGAGGTTATGAGCATCGGCAAAACCTACAAGGAAGCGTTCCAGAAGGCTATCCGCTCGCTTGAAACGGGCAGATACGGGCTTGGATTTGCCAAGGATTTCAACAAGCTCACAAAGGACGAGCTTTTGGCAAAGCTCCGTTTCCCCACCAGCGAACGTCAGTTCATCATTTACGAGGCGCTGCGTAAGGGCGCGACTGTTGAGGAGATTTATCAGCTCACCAAGGTCAAGCACTGGTTCTTGGAGCAGATGAAGGAGCTTGTCGAGGAAGAAAACGCGCTGCTTGAGAAGAAAGGCGCGGTTCCCGAGGAAACTGTTCTGCGAAAGGCAAAGCAGGACGGCTTCTCCGACCGTTATCTGAGTCAACTCCTTGACGTCACCGAGGAAGAAATCAGAAACGCGCGGCTTGGCTTCGGTATCCGTGAGGCTTGGGAGGGCGTTCACGTCAGCGGCACGGAAAACTCCGCTTATTACTACTCGACCTACAATCTCCCCGAGGACAAGAGCCCGTCCAACACCGACAAGCCGAAAATTATGATTTTGGGCGGCGGTCCGAACAGAATAGGTCAGGGTATCGAGTTCGACTATTGCTGTGTTCACGCGGCGCTTGCTCTCAAAAAGCTCGGCTTTGAGTCGATTATCGTAAACTGCAACCCCGAAACCGTTTCCACCGACTACGACACTTCCGATAAACTTTACTTCGAGCCGCTCACGCTCGAGGACGTGCTTTCCATTCACGAGAAGGAAAAGCCTGTCGGCGTTATCGCGCAGTTTGGCGGTCAGACTCCGCTTAACCTTGCGGGTGACCTCAAGAAATACGGCGTGAACATTCTCGGTACAACTCCCGAAACAATCGACGAGGCAGAGGACAGAGATTTGTTCCGCGAGATGATGGAGAAGCTCGGTATTCCGATGCCGGAAAGCGGAATGGCTGTTAATGTTGACGAAGCGCTTGAAATCGCGAACAGAATAGGTTACCCGGTAATGGTTCGTCCGTCTTACGTTCTCGGCGGTCGCGGAATGGAAGTTGTCCACGATGACGAGATGATGCGCGTTTATATGTCGGCGGCGGTCGGCGTTACTCCCGACAGACCTATCCTCATCGACCGCTTCCTCAACCACGCGACAGAGTGCGAGGCAGACGCGATTTCGGACGGCGAAAACTGCTTTGTGCCTGCGGTTATGGAGCACATCGAGCTTGCGGGAATCCACTCGGGCGACTCGGCTTGCATTCTCCCCGCGAAAAACCTCACCAAAAAGCAGGTTGACACAATCCGCGATTACACCAAGAGAATTGCCGTGGAAATGGGCGTTCGCGGACTTATGAATATGCAGTACGCTATCGAGGGCGACACGGTTTACGTTCTTGAAGCAAACCCGCGCGCTTCGAGAACAGTTCCGCTGGTATCGAAGGTTTGCGGTATAAATATGGTGCAGATTGCCACGGAAATAATCACGCTCCCGCTCACGGGCAGAACTTCTCCCGTTCCCGCGCTGCGCGAGAGAGCGGTTAACCACTACGGCGTGAAGGAAGCGGTTGTTCCGTTCAATATGTTCCCAGAGGTTGACCCCGTGCTTGGTCCGGAAATGCGCTCTACGGGCGAGGTCCTTGGCATTTCACCGAGCTTCGGCGAGGCTTATTACAAGGCGCAGGAGGCAACGCAGATTTCGCTCCCGTCCGAGGGCACGGTTTTGCTCTCCGTCTGCGACCGCGACAAGCCCGAGCTTATCGAAACGGCAAAGGCGTTCAACTCGCTCGGATTTAAGATACTCGCAACCGGCAAGAGCTACGAGATGATTAAGGACGCGGGGATTCCGTGCGAGCGGATTTTCAAGATTTACGAGGGCAGACCGAATATTGCCGACCAGATTGCAAACGGCGAAATTCAGCTCATCATCAACACTCCCGCGGGCAAAACCAGCGCGCACGACGACAGCTACATCAGAAAGGCTGCCATCAAGCACCGCGTGCCGTATATCACGACAATGGCTGCGGCAAAGGCGAGCGCCGAGGGTATCCGCGCGATTAAGGAGAACACGCATTTCGGCGTGAAGTCGCTTCAGGCGCACCACGCGGATATTTCGGATATCTGATAAATAAACCAATCCCCGTTCATCGAAAGGTGAGCGGGGAATTTTTGTCAAATTTTTTGGAAAAAACCCGAAAAACCGCTTGACAATATATATGTTATGTATAATAGTAAAGGAACATTTTGTTTCATAATACTACAACGGAAAGGGTAATAAAATGAAAAAAGGACAAAAGATTTTAGGGGCAGTTTTAACGGCGGCAATGGTTTTGTCGCTGACCGCGTGCGGAGAGGATTCGAGTTCGTCTTCCGTACAGTCAAGCAGCTCAACAAGCACATCTACGGAGGTTTCGAGCAGTTCTTCGGAGATTTCGAGCAGTTCCTCCGCAGAGGAAAGCAGCAGTTCAAGCAGCTCGTCAAGTTCAAGTAGCTCGTCAAGTTCAAGCAGCTCGTCAAGTTCAAGTAGCTCGTCAAGTTCTGCGGAATCCGGCAGTACATCAAGCGAGCCCGAGAATGACTCAACCGGATTTGTGACAATTTTGGGTGAAGAATATAATATAGCTGAAACTACGTATTTAGATTTAGAGAGCTGCAAAGTAAAAAATGAGGACTTAAAACAGATTGCAAAGCTTAAAAATCTGGG
>SFLN01000138.1 GCA_004554555.1 [Eubacterium] saphenum
GGTTATGATGTTCTTCGGCTCGCAGCTTTCCTCGGTAATTCTGGTTTCGACGGAAAACGCGATTATCGGAGTGACCGGCTCGGACGAAAGCCCGAGGCTATCGACGATTTTGTTCCTCTCGGGCACCTTCGGTGATGACGACGAGCCAAACGCGTCCTTTACATCGGGAAAACGCGCGGATTATTTCAACGGCACAAAGAGCATCTACAATCCGGCTCAATATCTTGTTGATTTTAATATGTATCCCTCGCTTGACCTTGACAATATTCAGGCAATTTTCCAAAGTCAGACGAAAGATATAGATGTTTCCGACAAGGCAATAAACAACATGGAATATGAAAAGGCGAAAAAACAGGCGGAAAAAGAAGGAAAAAAACTCGATGAAAAAAAATATAAAAAAACCAGTACCGATTTCTCGCTTGATGACCTTTCCAGCGAAGCAAAAACATTCCCGAACCTGTTTGAGACCCTTTACAACTACCCGTTGGTTTATATCGCGAGCATCGGTGTAATTCTGATAATGCTTTGCTCAATGTTCGTGTTTATCAGAAAGATTATCGAGTTAGTCATTCTGTACGTCACATCGCCGCTGTTTGTTTCCACAATGCCGCTTGACGGTGGCTCGACCTTCAAAAGATGGCGCGAGATGTTTATAGGAAAGCTGTTTTCGGGATTTGGAATTGTTATCTCGATGAACCTCGTGATGATTTTTATCCCGATGATAATGAGCTCGAACTTCTCGTTCTCGGACAACATCGGGCTTGATGTTACAATTAAAATAGTCTTTGTGGTTGGCTGTTTGTACGCGGCTTGGAAGTCCAACACGACAATTCTCGAGGTAATAAATCCTGAGGTTGCCGCGGCAGACCGTGCTTCGGCGATGGTTGTTGCGGGAATGGTGAAGATGGCTGCGAACACCGCTAAGGACGCGGCAATGGCTGCGGTTACAGGCGGAGGAAGTCTTGCTGCAAAGGGAGTTGCGAAAGCGGCAGGAAGCGCAGCTAAGGGCGCGGCTTCTGCGGCAGGAAACGCAGCAAAGGGTGCTGCGGGCGGCTCCGGAAATGCCTTCACGGGCGGTGGCGGCGGTCTTGGAAATGTCGCCAAAATAGGTAAGGAAATGGCTTCATCGGGCGGTTCCAACAAAAATGACGATGAAGAAAAGAAATAGCGGAGAGGAGGTTTTCGATAATGCCGATACAATCGCTCGGAATTTTTGACAGCGTTTTCGATTGGGTTTGCAGCAAGATTTTTGAACCAATTATAAGTTGGCTGTCGAAAATACTCAATTCTATATTTCAATGGTTTGTGGATAACGTTGTAATTCCTCTGCTGATGCCGGTTTTCGAGTTTTTGTGGAATGTAGTAATCGGGAATATTGCAGATCTCTTCTTCAGATTTATTTACAACGGCTTCTGTCAATTCCTATGGCTATTAGACCAGCTTCAAAACGGATTTGACGTGCTTATCGGACTGAAGGACATCACATATTACTCCGAATCCTTGGGCGAGAACACGCAGACAACGCTTTTGGAGTACTTTATGAACAACGAGATAGTCCGCAACGCCGTGCTTTCGATAACATTTATCGCGCTCGGCTTGTCGATAATCTTTGCGATTTACTCGGTTATGCGTTCGACGCTGGACTTTGATTTCGAGGGGAAACGCCCTGTCGGAAAAGTTCTGAATTCTGTCGGAAAAACGATGATTGCGTTTTTGCTTGTACCGACGATTTGTATTGTCGGAGTAAGCCTCGTTTCAGTCGTGCTCAAGCAGACCTGCACGGCTATCGCCGGTGGCAGCGATGCTTCGCTCGGACGGTGGATTTTGGCGATTTCATCGATGGACGCAGGACGCGGATTATCAATCCCGCCGTTTTCAACCGGAGGTCAGATAAACGAGCCGTGGTATTCGCTTATCTACAACGGAACGGATTATATCACTTTTGGCTTGCAAATTCACGTTTCGCACATTGACTATTTCCTCGGCTATGCTTCGATAATCTTTATGATGATTGTGATGATAGCCTGCTTGTTTACGTTCATCAAGCGAATTTTCGACGTTATCATTTTGTACATAACCTCGCCGTATTTCGTGTCAACAATCGTCCTAGACGACGGCGAAAAATTCAAAAAGTGGCGAGAAAGCTTTATTGCGAGAATTCTGATAGGTTTTGGCTCTGTCATAGGACTGCGAATATTCCTGATGATGGTGCCCGTGATAATGAGCGACGAGCTGCAGATTTTCGACTCGTTTGCGGGAAATTTAACGGGCGGCTACATAATCAGGCTGGTGTTTATTCTGGGCGGAATGTTCGCGGTTTACAAGTCCTCGACGCTGCTCACGAGTATTATCAGCTCGAGTGTTGCCGCAGAGGAGAATATGAACAATGCGCTTCTCGGCGGAATGGTCGCGGGCGGTATGATGAAGGGTGCGAAGGCTCTCGCGGGCGCGGGAATAAGCGCGTTCAGCAAGATGAGCTCAAAGTCAAAGAACTCTGTAAGCCAGAGCAAGGGAAAATCGTCGAAGTTTACAGGCGGCAATTCAGACCCCGGAAAGGTCAGATTCCTCAGTAAAAGAGAGAAAAACTACCTCAGCGACGAGGAATACGACGATACGCTTTCAAGTGTTGACGAGCTGTTCAGAACAGGTACTCTCGGAACGGATTATCAGGCTGAAAAGGACTATGAAGATACGCTTTCAAGTGTTGACGAGCTGTTCAGAACGGGCACTCTCGGAACGGATTATCAGGCTGAAATGGACTATGAGGATACGCTTTCAAGCGTTGACGAGCTGTTCAAAACGGGCACTCTCGGAAGCGAGTATCAGGCTGAAGAAAACGCATACGAAGGCGTCCGCAATCTGTTCGGCGAGGAAGGCGGCGACAATACCTTTAATGACGGCAGCAGCAAGGATATCAGCGCGCAGGATATCGTAAAGCCTGTTGACCCGCTTGAATCCGCAAAGAGTTCTGACAGCGCAAGCGGTTCTTCGGGCGGTTCAAGTCAGTTCACGGGCGATTCTGCCGCAAATATTGTAAAACCTGTTGACCCGCTTGAAAGTGCAAAGAACTCGACCGCTTACTCGGAAACAAAATCTTCATCGGGCGGTTCAAGTCAGTTCACGGGCGATTCCGCGGCGAATGTTGTAAAGACTGTTGACCCGCTTGAAAGCGCAAAGAACTCGACCGCTTACTCGGAAACGAAATCTTCTTCGGGCAGCTCGGGTCACTTTAACGGCGACTCTTACGGCGCAGGCGGAACGGCGAACTATTCAAATCCTACAAGCAGCAAGAATGTTGCAAACAATAAGTCCGCGAATTCAGCCGACCCTCTTGCGAGAAGAAAGAATGACCATAAAAACGACAGCAACAAATTTTAACGAAAAGGTGATTAGCAATGCGAATAATTCCAAAGAAAACCAAGGTTGAAACCGAGCTTTTCAAGGGCGTTTCTATTATTGACGTCCTTGTGGGGCTTTTCGGCGCATTTGTTTGCGTTGCGCTGATTACCTCGAATATTCCGTTCAAATGGTGGATTGCAATCGGTGTGTTTGTGCTGTTCGTGTTTCTTATGATGCCGCTTGACGATGAAAAGATTTACATGCTCTTTATCCACTTTTTGCGGCATTTTGCGATACCTCACGTCTTTTTTAGAAAGAAAAAGGGCGGCTCAATCAGCGTTGAGGACATCACGCCTTTCACCGGCATCGATGACCGCTATATAAGCTACAACAAGGAATACTACGCCACGGTTATCGAAATCCCGTCGATTGAGTTTCGCTTTTTGACGGAGTTTCGGCAGGACTCGATTATCGACCACAACATCGGTTCGATTATCCGCACAATCGGTCAGGACCAGACAGGCGCGTTCGTCAAAATCGACCGCCCC
>SFLN01000139.1 GCA_004554555.1 [Eubacterium] saphenum
GAGAGCAGTTTCGTCATTTTAACTAATTTTATTTCTTAATCGAAGGGAAAAATGTATGAACGCAAAGGAAATACTTAACAGAAAGTTTGAAAAAGCGGCATTCAACGGTTACAAAACCGAGGACGTTGACGAGTTCCTCAAGGAAGTTTCCGATGAATTTGCAATGCTTCAGAAGGAGAAATCCGAGCTGGAGCGCAAGCTTGAAGTTCTCGCAGACAAAATCCGCGAGTACCGCGAGGACGAGGACGCGCTCAAGGACGCGCTTCTTATCGCGCAGAAACAGGGTAACGCGATTGTTGCCGAGTCGAAGGCTTCCGCTGAAAAGCTGACAAAGGAAACCGACGAGGCTATCGAAAAGAAGCTCGCCGAAACCAAGGCGAGAGTTGACAGAACGGTTGGCGACGCGGACGAGTATTCCCGCAAAACGCGCCAGAATGCCGATGAAACCGCTGCCAAGATTATCAAGGACGCAAACGACAAGGCTGCCGAAATCAAGGCGCTTATGGACAAGCAGCAGGAAATCCAGGAGAATATTCTCCAGGAAACCAGAAAGAATGTCAACGAGTACAGAGCGAAAATTCTCGCGGAATACAACGCTCATATCGCGCTGCTCGAGGCGCTTCCCGAAAAGTGCGAGGACGATTATGTAAAGAGAGTTTCCGCAGAGGTTGAAAAGCGCGAGGCAGAGCGCCGCAAGCAGAAGGCTGCCGAGGACGCAAAGGCTGCTCAGAGAGCTGCTGCGGAGGCTAAGGCTGCCGCTCAGAAGAAGGCTGAGGCTGAGAAGAAAAAGGCTGCCGAAAAGCAGGCAGAGGCAGAGCAGGAGCCGTTTAAGGCTGTCGAGGAAGACGAGGAAAAGCCCGCTTCCGAGAAGCCTTCGGACAATCTTCCGTTCTTCAACTCCGCTTCCGAGGGAAAACCTCAGCGTCACAACGACCTGAAATTCGGCAAGAATAACGGCAATAAGTAATCAAATTTATTAAAATACAACCGAGGAGAGAACTATGTCAGTAGACCTTAACAATACGGTCAATCTTCCCAAAACGGAGTTTCCGATGAGGGCAAATCTTCCCAAGAGAGAGCCGGAAATGCTCGAAAAGTGGGAAAAGGAGCGCATTTTCTATGCGCTTGCCGAGAAAAACAAGGACAAGAAGCCGTACACGCTTCACGACGGCCCTCCCTACGCCAACGGCAACATTCACCTCGGCACCGCTTTAAACAAGGTGCTCAAGGATATCATTGTAAAGTACAAGGCAATGACCGGCTACAACGCTTACTATGTGCCCGGCTGGGACTGCCACGGTCTGCCGATTGAGCTGAAGGCAATCAAGCAGCTCGGCGTTGACAGCGGCTCAGTTGACCCCGTAACGCTGAGAAAGAGCTGCCGCGAGTTTGCGCTTTCCTGCCTTGATGACCAGAAGGCGCAGTTCAAGCGCTTGGGCGTTTGGGGCGATTTCGAGAACCCGTACCTGACAATCCGTCCCGAGTTCGAGGCGAAGCAGGTTGAAGTTTTCGGCGAAATGTACAAAAAGGGCTACATCTACAAGGGACTGAAGCCCGTTTACTGGTGTGCGGACTGCAACACGGCGCTTGCTGAAGCGGAAATTGAGTACCAGGACGACCCGTGCTATTCGATTTACGTTAAGTTCCCGCTTGCCGATGACAAGGGCAAGTTCGCTGACCTCGGAATTGATTTGAGCAAGGCTTACGTTGTCATTTGGACAACGACAACCTGGACTTTGCCCGGAAACCTCGCAATCTGCCTTGGTCCGAACTACGACTACACCTTCGTTAAGGTTGAGGACGAGAACAGCAAGTCCTTCGGCGAGTATCTGCTGATGGCAACCGAGCTTGTTCCCGAGGTAATGAAGGCGGCTGAAATCACGAAATATTCGACTGTCGGCAGCTTCAAGGGCGCTGATTTGGAGTACGTTGAAACAAATCACCCGTTTATGCCGAGAAAATCTCCGCTTATCGTCGGAAATCACGTTACTCTCGACAGCGGTACCGGCTGCGTTCACACCGCGCCCGGCTTCGGTGTAGAGGACTTTGAGGTTTGCCAGAAATATAAGGGAATGTTCAAGATTATCGTTCCCGTCAACGAAAAGGGTGTGCTCACAGAAGAAGCGGGTGATTTCGCGGGACTCAAGACTGCGGACGCGAACAAGGTTATCGCGCAGCGCCTTGAGGACGACAACACGCTGCTCAAAATGCAGAAGATTGTCCACCCGTACCCGCACTGCTGGCGCTGCCACGAGCCGATTATCTACCGTGCGACAGACCAGTGGTTCTGCAATGTTGATATGTTCAAGCCCGAAACCATCAAGGCTATTGAGCAGGTCAAGTGGATTCCCGATTGGGGCGAGGAGCGCATCAAGAATATGGTAAATATGCGCTCGGACTGGTGCATTTCCCGTCAGAGAAGATGGGGCGTGCCGATTCCGATTTTGTACTGCGCGGACTGCGGCAAGCCCGTCATCAACGACAAGACTATCGGCGCGATTTCCGATATGTTCCGCAAGGAAAGCTCGGACGCGTGGTACGCGAAGGATCCCGCTGAGTTTATTCCCGCAGACGTAAAGTGCGAGTGCGGCTGCTCCAAGTTTACCAAGGAAATGGATATTTTCGACGTCTGGTTCGACAGCGGCTGCACGCACGCGGCTGTTCTTCAGGAACGTCCCGAGCTTTCGTGGCCTGCGGATATGTACCTCGAGGGCTGCGACCAGTATCGCGGCTGGTTCCAGTCGAGCTTGCTCACGTCCGTGGCAACCACTGGCAAAGCGCCTTACAAAGCGGTTTGCACGCACGGCTGGGTTGTTGACGGAAACGGTCAGCAGATGCACAAATCCAAGGGCAACGTAATCCTCCCCGAGGAGGTTATCAAGGATTTCGGCGCAGATGTTCTGCGTTTGTGGGTTGCTTCTCTCGATTATCACGCTGATATCCGCGTATCGAAGGATATGCTCAAGCAGCTTTCCGAGAGCTACCGCAAAATCCGCAACACCGCGCGTTATATTCTCGGCAACCTCGGTGACCGCGAGGGCTTCAACCCCGACACCGAGATGGTTGAGCTTTCGCAGCTCCGCGAGCTTGATAAGTGGGCGCTGGCGCGGCTTGACGAGGTTATCGAAAAAGTCAGAAACGCGTATGAAACGATGGATTACTACCTCGCTTATCACGCGATAATCAGCTTCTGTGTTGTCGATATGTCGAACTTCTACCTCGATATCGTAAAGGACACGCTTTACTGCGAAGCACCGAATTCACCGCTCCGCAAGTCTGTTCAGACCGCGATGTATATTATTCTGGACTCGCTGGTTCGACTGATTGCGCCGATTTTGTGCTACACGGCGGACGAGATTTGGGGCTTTATGCCGCACAAAAAGACCGATGATATGCGCAGCGTTATCTTCAACCCGATGCCCGAAAAGACGGGAGTTACCGCGGACGAGGAAAAGTGGGCGAAAATTCACGCGGTTCGTGATGACGTTTTGGCAGCTCTCGAGCAAAAGCGCGCCGATAAGATTATCGGAAAGCCGCTTGAAGCCGAGGTTGCGATTTACACCGATGATGAGTCGCTGAAGGCGCTTGAAAACGACCTTGCGGACGCGTGCATCGTGTCGAAGGCTGTCGTAAATATCGGCGGCGAGGGCGAGTACAAGGGAAGTGCGTGCTCGGTTACCGTCAAGAAGAAAGCCGGCGAGCCTTGCGCACGCTGCTGGAAGTTTGACGACAGCGTTGGCTGCGACGATAAATATCCTAATCTCTGCAAGCGTTGTGCCGAGGTTATCAAGCTTAATTTTGAATAATTTTGAGTAATCTTAATAAGGAAAGGAACGCGCTTTTGAATAAATTCCTTTCCTTATTTTACTTTGAAAGGGCAAATTCC
>SFLN01000140.1 GCA_004554555.1 [Eubacterium] saphenum
AACGCTTATCATCACTGTATGGAGCATATTTCGTTCGATATCGCGAGAAATTCCCCCGAAAACGAGCTTGTCGATAATATCACCGCCGAGCTTTACAGGCTTTGCGATGAGGGGAAAATTTCCGAGGACGAATTGAACAGCATTAAAGCGGAACGAATTGCGGGATTTTTCACGAGCAGCCTAGGAAAACGTCTGCTGACAAGCCCGCATATCGAGCGCGAATTCCCGTTTTACGCAGAGATTGAAGGCAGCGAAATCGATAAAAATCTCAGCGGCGTGATTGGAGTTCAGGGAAGAATTGACGCGTGCTTTATCGAAAACGGCGAGATTGTGGTCATTGACTACAAAACGGATTACGACATAAACGCCGAAAAGGACGCTTATGAAAAACAGGTTAAAATTTATGCGAAAGTTCTGCCGATGCTGCTTGGGAAAAGCGTTTCGCAGACCTATTTGTATTCATTTTCAGAGGGAAAAGAAATTTTGTTATGAAAAAGTTATTTGCAATTGTAATTTCGATTTTAACGGCGCTTGTTTTATCCGCGGCAGCTTTCGCTGAAAGCGCAGGCTTTGCGGCTGAAAGCGAGCTTGTAAGCCCCGCAAAAACGCCATACGACAAGAAATATGTCAAAATTTTGTGGAACACCGGCGAGGCTTCAACGGCGGGCGTTCCGCTGAGCGAGGGTGAGTTTTTGTACGCGCCTGTCGGGAATAAGCTCAACAAGCTGTCCGAGAAGGACGGGAAAACCGTTTCATCGGTTGAATTTGAAGAAAAGGTGAGCGAGAATTACAAGGGCGCAATCCTCGGGAAAACGCTTGTACAGCCGACTCGCACGGGTATTTGCGTTGTCGATACCGAGCAGATGAGCGTTCTCAATTTCAAGAAATTCGGCGAAATCGTGACCGATGTCGCGATGCTCGATAACTTTGTTTTCTTCGGCGCGAAAACAGCTGATAGCTGCGCGTTTTACTGCGTTGATTTAAACAAAAATCTCGAAACAGTCGCCGAGTACAAATCCGAAAATCCGCCGTCCTCGCCTGCCCTTTTCAATAATTTTGTCGTGTTCTCAAGCGGAGAAAAGCTGGTTTCCTTCTCGATTGCCGACAAGAATTTTATCGAAAACCAAATCGGTGCGAAAACCAACTACGTTTTCGCAGGAAAATACGCGATTTTTATGAGCGGCGACGATGGGTTTATGTACAAGCTGCTGCTCGACAACGGAAAGGTTGAAGAGGACTCGCTGCTGAAATGCGAGGTCGGCGGAGTGCTCACCGCTCCCGCAGAGGCGGACAACAGGCTTTACGTCGGCTCAACAGAGGGATTTTTCGTGCTGGACGGGCTGAATATGGAAATCGCCAAAAAGTTCCCGCAGATGAAAAACGCCTGCGCGCCCGTGATTACCCTCGGCAGCGGGCTTAGGATTTACACGGCTGCGCCCGTTGAAAGCGACGGCGGAAAGTGGTATCTCTACGGTATCCTCGACAGCGACAGCGAACAGACGGCAAACGAAATCGTCAAAATCATCGATTTCACGAACGGCAAAATCACCGTTTCCGATAACGGAATTATGTTTTTCCGCGACAACCGCGGGCAAATCTGGGCGATTACAATCCCCGAAACCGACTACCTCGCAATCGTCCTCAAAATCCTCATCACCATCGCAATCATCGTTTTCCTCGTCCTCATCATCAGAGCGTGGGTGAAAAAACATTCCGCGAATAAGCCGAAAATCTGATAAAAACGGTTGATTTTTTCACGAAAAAGTTGTATAATTAAGGCAATTAAAAATATTATTTTTTGGAGGAATTTTATGGAAACCATACTTAAAAACCAAACCTGCTCTGCGAAAATTTTCTCAAAGGGCGCGGAGCTGAAGTCGCTTTGCGTGAACGGAAGAGAACTTATGTGGAGCGCAGACCCCGCGTTCTGGGCAAACACTTCTCCCCTGCTTTTCCCGATGATTGGAACGCTTAAAGGTGGAAAAACGCTCATCAACGGCAAGGAGTACGCAATCTCCAAGCACGGCTTTGTTCGCGATTTTGAACACACCGCCGAGAAAATTACCGATGATACCGCGGTTTTCTCGCTCACGCAGAACGAAACCACAAAGGCGATGTACCCGTTTGACTTCAAGTTCACGATAAAGTACGAGCTTACCGAAAAGGGCGTCAAAATCACGCAGACCGTCAAGAACAACAGCTCCGAGGTAATGCCTTACTGCATCGGCTGTCACCCGGCATTTGCAGCGCCCGGTGAGTTTACCGATTACCGCCTTGAGTTCCCCGAAACCGAAACCGCGAATATCCCGAACTACAACAAGTTTACGGGCGTTTACGAGCCGAACAACCGCCGCGTTATCATCGAAAACAGCAAGACAATGCCGCTCAATCACGAGATGTTCTACAACGATGTTTTGTATATGGAGCACCCCGCTTCCCGCTCGGTTTCGCTTCTCGACAAGCAGAACAAGGGCGTTCGCGTGGATTTTCCCGACTTCACGGGACTCGGTATCTGGCAGTTCAAGGACGCTCCGTTCCTCTGCATCGAGCCGTGGTGCGGTTCGCAGGATTTTGAGGACTGCTCGGGTGTTTTCGCCGAGAAACAGGGCATCGAAATTCTCGGTGCGGGCGAAGAAAAATCCTACGTTTACACAATTTCCGCTGTTTAATACTGGATTTTTAGATAACAAAAAGTCGGATACTTTTCGGGTATCCGACTTTCTTTTTACGACTTTTTGATAATCGGCAGCCAAACCTCGCTTCTGTAATCGGCAGACTGCTGGTCACCCTCGGGATAAACCTCGATATCCGGCGCGGGCGCGTACTCGTAGCCCGACGACGGAAGCCACTCCGAGATTATTCTCTGCTGAACCTCCTGAACGGCGGTTGCCGCGGGACCGACTGCCTCGAAAACCGCGTAGGTTGTCTCGGGGACAATGTACTCGCTCATTCCCTCGGGCACGGGCGCGTCGGTTGCCACGCAGATAAAATACGCGTCGTACTCGCCGTTTGTGCAGGTCGATACGCCGAGAATTCCGTTCGGCTCTTTCCCCTGCATCAACGCGCAGAGTTTTGGGATACCGCCTTTCGCGCCAACCTCCGCCCACAGCTTTGGGCAAATCTCAAAACAGTTGTCCATCGTCATTTTCTTGGTCGATTTGTAGCCGACAATTCTGAACGCTTCCTTTTTCACAATTCTGTAATTCATCGCTTTTTCTCCTTTTATCGAAAATGTGAAGATGATTTTCGGGAACGTATTGAGCGAAACGCCATCCTTTTTCGCCTCGCTCGGCGAAATACCGTGAACCGCGCGAAAAGCTCGGTTAAAGGCTGTCGGCGAGTCGTAGCCGTATTTCAGCGCCGTGTCGAGAACCTTTGCTCCCTCCGAAAGCTCAAAAGCGGCGGCTGACATTTTCCGTCGGCGAACGTACTCTCCGAGCGTGAAGCCCGTGATGAACGTGAACATTCTCTGAAAGTGAAACACCGAGCACGCCGCAATCGCCGCGAGTGTTTCGGGGTTTACTTCCTCCGCGAGATGCTCTTCGATGTAGTCCATCGCTTTGTTCATTCCGTCAATCCATTCCATTTCTCTCACCCTCCGCTATCATTGTACAGCTTTCTTCCATAAAATTCCTCTCAAAATTCGTGCAACATCTGCGAGATTTTTCTTTTTTATTATAGCAAATTAACACGTTCTTTGCAATAGCTCTTGATTTTTTCCCGGAATTGTGGTATGATTATACTAGAGAATTTTGTTTTTAGGGGCAACTTTGCCTTGAAAAGTAATCGATTACATTTAAATAAACGAGGTAAAATTCATCAATCTCTCCGCTATCCGCAGCCTGCCAAAAAGCACGGAATACTTTTTCAGCGATATCCACGGTGAACACGAAGCGTTTATCCACATGCTTCGCAGCGCTTCGGGTGTTATCAGGAAAAAGCTTGACGACAGGCTTTCTTCAACGGTTTCCGAGGAGGAACGCGAGAAGCTTTCCGCGCTTATCTATTACCCCGAGAGCGAGATGAAACGGCTGAAATCCGAGAACGTTATCGACGAGAAGTGGCTTAAAACCACAATCTACCGCCTTGTTCTCGTCTGCGAACGCGTGTCCTCGAAATACACCCGCTCCCGTGTCAGAAAACGCGCACCAAAGGATATGGTGTACATTCTTGACGAGCTTTTGAACGTCACCGACGACATTAACAAAGAGCTTTACTACGATGAAATCATAAACACAATCCTCGGCACCGGTATCGCCGAGCGGTTCATCATCTCAATCTGCAAAACTATCCAGTCGCTTGCGCTCGACACGCTCCACATTATCGGCGATATCTTTGACCGAGGACCGCGCGCCGATATTATTTTTGAAGAACTTGAAGCGCTCCACGATGTTGACATTCAGTGGGGAAACCACGATATTTCGTGGATTGGCGCGGCTTCGGGCAATCCCGCGCTTGTCGCAAACGTTATCCGAATTGCTATGCGCTACAACAGCTTCGATTTGCTGGAGGACGGCTATGGGCTGAATTTACGAGCGCTTGCGGTTTTCGCGTCCGAGGTCTACAAAAACGACGACTGCGCGCTGTTTTATCCGAACACGCTTGAC
>SFLN01000141.1 GCA_004554555.1 [Eubacterium] saphenum
AGCTTGGAACGGCACTCCTGCTCCTGCGTTTCTATGCTTATGCTGTCCTTCTTATCAACCGACTGCCGGCAATATATCGCAATCAATATATCACCGCTTTCCCGCAGACTGTTTTTTCTTCGCTTCAACTTTTTTCGCTATTTTCAGCATCTCCTCCGTTATGTAGCTCATTTTTATTTTACGTTCCGCTTCGGTTAAATTCGGCGTGCGGACAATCACGTTCATTTTGCTCACCTCGTTAAACTATATAGATTAGACGAGCTGAGTATTTCCAATTTGTCAAAATGCATAAATAATTCTTCCGGGTTTGATAATATTCGCCAAATTGCTGATTGACAAAACGCCCGAAAAGATTTATAATAAATCAGTTGTGTGTCGAAATGTTTACACATTTTCGGTTGGAAAAAATTTGATGAAGGGTGATTTTGATGTTGATTAAGGATTACGCGAATATCCTTAAACGCGAGTTCAAAGGCTACAACGGCAAAAAATTCGGAAAGGACGTTATGGCGGGAGTGACTGTCGCAGCTGTTGCGCTGCCGCTGGCGCTTGCTTTTGGTGTAAGCTCGGGGGCAACCGCCGCCGCAGGTCTTGTCACGGCAATAATCGCGGGACTGGTTATCGGCTCGCTTTCGGGCGCGTCTTATCAGATAAGCGGTCCCACGGGTGCAATGACCGCAATTCTCGTTTCGCTTGTCGCTCAGCACGGTATCCAAGGCGTTTTTATCGCAAGCTTTATGTCGGGTGTTTTGCTTTTGTTATGCGGAATTTTCAAGCTCGGCGGGTTGGTTTCCTATCTGCCCTCGCCCGTTATCACGGGATTTACAAGCGGTATCGCGATAATCATCGCGCTCGGTCAAATCGACAATTTCACAGGTCTTAAAGGCTCGGGACTTAACACAATCGAGAAAATCGCGAGCTATTTCACCACTCCGCAGTCGCTCAACCTTACCTCGTTAATCATCGGCGTGAGCGTGGTTGTGTTTATGATAATATACCCCAAAAAGCTCGGGAAGTTTTTCCCCTCGTCGCTTGCCGCAATTATCATCGCGACCGTCGTAAACTCAATCTGCAAATTCGACGTGAGCGTTGTCGGGGCAATTCCCAAGACGCTTCTTCTCGAGGACAGACTTGATTTCACCGCAATCAAACCCGAAATGCTCACCGACCTTATCATTCCCGCAATTTCCATCGCCGCGCTCGGTCTTATCGAGAGCCTTTTGTGCGGCGCTTCTGCGGGCAGAATGAAGAACGAAAAGCTCAACGCGGACGTTGAACTCGTGGCGCAGGGCGCGGGAAATATGCTGCTCCCGCTTTTCGGTGGCGTGCCCGCAACCGCGGCTATCGCAAGAACCAGCGTTGCCATAAAGAGCGGCGGTCAGACGCGCCTCACTTCGGTAATTCACGCGGTTGTGCTGCTGCTTTCAATGTTCGTGCTCGGCGGCGTTATGTCGATGATTCCGCTGTCGGCACTCGCTGGTGTTCTCATCGTCACCGCTTGGCGAATGAACGAGTGGTCAACGATAAAATCCATCTTCGGCAAAAAGCTCAAAACCGCGATTTTCCAGTTCCTCATCACAATGCTGGCAACCGTTATCTTCGACCTCACAATCGCGATTTTAATCGGCGTTGCGTTCTCGCTGATAATGTTCGTGGTAAAGGTTTCGGATATGCAGGTAACCGTGTCCGAGGTTGACGTGGATAAACTCGACAAGGAGCGCATAAACCCCGAAAAGCTCAAATACACCTGCGTTGTGTACATAACAGGTCCGCTTTATTTCGGCACTTGCTCCAAGCTCGAGGAAAAAATCTCCTCGCTCGGCGATAATTACAACATAATTTTCTCGATGCGCGGCGTGACGACCGCGGATATCTCGGGAATAAACGTTCTCCACGAATACTGCGAGAAGCTGATTTCACAAGGCAGAATGGTGTTTTTCTCCTGCGTTCAGCCGCCCGTGATGGACTTGATTGAGCGCACGGGACTTCGCGAGGAGCGCTTCAAGCACGATATGTTCTTCTGGAGCACAGACAAGGTTTTCGAGCACATTTCTTCGCTTTAATACAACAACAGCGCTGATATTTCGCAGCGCTGTTTTTTTACCCCAATAACGTTTCTTTCAAGCAGAGTTGCCATAAAATAGTCGAGATTCAGCTTGAACATTTCGCGCATTCGGCGGTCATCGGCGCTCTCGCCGTCAAGGTAATCCACGCCGCTCAGGCACTTGTTGTACGCGCCGCGCACAAATCCCTCCGCTTCCTCGGCGGACATCGGATTTTTCATCAAAAGTCCGCGCTCGGGCACGCTCGTTGCCCACGGAAAGCCGTCGTAGTGCAGCACATCTTTTTTGTGATACCACGGGTAGCCGCCGAAAATTTCGTCCGCGCACTCGCCGCTCAGCGCAACGGTGAAATCGCGTTTGATTTCGCGGCAAAACAGGTAAAGCGAGCTGTCCACGTCCGCCATTCCCGGCAAATCCCGCGCATAAACCGCGTCCTCAAGCGCGTCCGCAAGCGCAGGCGTGTCAAGCTCAACGCCATGATGCTCCGAACCGATGAACTTCGCCATTTCGAGAACATACGGCGCGTCCTCGTCCGGCTGAAACGCGCTGGCATGGAAGTTTTCGTGGTTGTTTTTGTAGTCAATCGAGTAGGTCGCAAGCGTTTTCCCGCGCTTTCCGAACTCCTCCGCGGCAATCGCCGAGATTAAACTCGAGTCCAGCCCGCCCGACAAAAACGTGCAAAGCGGTACATCGCTCACGAGCTGCCGCTTCACCGCGTCGGTTATCAGCATTTTCGTGTGCTCGGCGGTTTCAGTGAAATTCTCGGCGTGCCGCTCCGCTTTCAAGTGCCAGTACCGCTTGATTTCAAGCCCCTTGCGTGAAAACGTCGCGCAGTGCGCCGCGGGAAGGTCGGAGATATCGCGGAAAACGCCGCTTCCCGTGAATTTCGCGGGGCCGACAAGCATAATCTGAGCCGCGCCGTTGAAGTCGATTATCGGCTTGATTTCGGGGTGCAGGAGCAGCGCTTTTATCTCGCTCGCGAAGACGAGTCCCCCGTCAATTTCCGCATAAAACAGCGGTTTCACGCCTATTCTGTCGCGTGCGAGAAACAGCGTTTGGGAGCGCGAGTTCCACACGGCAAACGCAAAAATCCCGTTGAACATCTCCACGCATTTTTCCCCAAATTCCGCGTACGCTTTCAGCACAACCTCGGTGTCCGAGTGTCCGATAAACCCGTAACCTCGCTCTACAAGCGACTTGCGGACTTCCTCGGTGTTGTAAAGCTCACCGTTGTAAATCAGCGTGAAGTCGCCGAAACGCATAGGCTGTTTGCCGTTTTCCGGGTCAACGACAGCAAGTCTGCGGTGCGCTAAACCAACGTTGTCCTCAAAATAAAAGCCCTCGTCATCGGGGCCGCGCGGAGCAAGCAGCGTGTTCATCTTCCGCAGAAGCTCCGTGTCAATCTTATTTTTAAAGTTAATTTCTCCCGTTATCGAGCACATAAAAAGCTCCTTTCCAAGTCAAAATGGGGGGGTATTTTTTTGCGTAATTTTCGGTGAATTTTTGCTGTATTTTTACGCCGAATTTTTGTGCGTTTTTTATGCCGATTTTTGTGCAAATTTCAGGGGCGTTTTCGAGGCATTTTTTCGGGCAATTTCAAGCGGTATTTTTCAATAGATATTATCCCAAAATTCCGCA
>SFLN01000142.1 GCA_004554555.1 [Eubacterium] saphenum
GTTGCGGATAGCCTGGTTCAAGCCCTTGATCTGGCTTCTCATCTTCTCGGAAACTGCGAGACCTGCTGCGTCATCGCCTGCGCGATTGATTCTGTAGCCGGAAGAAAGCTTTTCAGAAGACTTCTTCATGCCTGCTACGTTTGCGTTCAACTTGTTGTAAGAGTTGATCGCGTTCATGTTGTGCTGTACTACCATTCCCGTGGTTTTTACCCACGCTGAAACGGCTCTGCTGCTCAAATCTCAACCCAAACCTCCTCCCCGTTCGTCAAGCTCACGCAAATTCTGCTCTTGTCGAAAACGGTGATTTTCCCGACAAGCTCGCGCCAAAGTCCCTCATCAAACTCGAAAATCGGGTCTTTTGGCGCGCTCGGGAGGACTTTGTTGACCGCCTTGATGAAAATCAGCTTTATCTCATCGTCAACCAAATGCGGCGAGGAGCAGTCCCCGTTGTCGCCGCTCCGGCAGTGCCAGATGACTTTTCGGTAATTGTTCGTGGAATAGCGGATTTTCGGGTGAAAAAGCTCCCCGCAGTTCCCGCAGAAGATTTTCGCAGAGAAAAGCTCAACGGTGTCGTGCTTTTGATTTGGCGGTTTTCG
This sequence comes from [Eubacterium] saphenum, assembly GCA_004554555.1. Classification (GTDB taxonomy): domain Bacteria; phylum Bacillota; class Clostridia; order Oscillospirales; family Ruminococcaceae; genus CAG-115. The sequence continues at coordinate 597 of SFLN01000142.1, forward strand.
GCGGTAAAATTCTTCCTGAACCATATCAAAAATCTCCGCGGAAATTATCGGCTCGTGGTTTCCCTCGACGTAATACTGCGGGATTTCGCCGTTGTTGCGCTTTTTCTTTTTTGTGAGGAAGTCAACCGTGAAGCCTTTCTGCAAAAGCGCGTCACCCTTGTATTTCTCGTTTGTGAGAATGTTTCGCACGACCTGCTTGCTCCAAACATCTTTCCCGCTTGGTGTTTTGACTTGCTCCTCGGTGAGCAGCTTTGCGATAGCATAGGGCGATTTTCCTTGGAGAAACAGCCGGTAAATTCGTCGGACAAGCGCCGCTTCTTTTTCGTTCACCGCGAGATTTCCGTCAGCGCCGCGCTCATAGCCGAGAAACCGTGAAAACGGAACGGTTACTTTCCCGTCGGCGAAGCGTTTCCGCTGTCCCCAGGTGCAGTTTTCGGAAACGGAGCGGCTTTCTTCCTGAGCAATACTCGACATAATCGACAAAAGCAGCTCGCCTTTGCTGTCGAAAGTGCGGATATTTTCCTTCTCGAAATAGCACTCAACGCCGTGCGCTTTCAGCAGGCGGATTGTTGAAAGGCTGTCCACGGTGTTGCGGGCAAAACGCGAGACGGATTTCGTAATTATCAGGTCGATTTCACCCGCAAGCGCGTCGGAAATCATCTGTTTAAAGCCGTTTCTGTGCACCGTCGAAGTTCCCGTTATACCCTCGTCCGCGTAAATTCTCACAAAATCCAAATCATCGCGGTTCCGTATAACACTTGTGTAATAACTAACCTGTGCTGCGTAGCTCGTGAGCTGGTCGTCGTGATTTGAGGAAACGCGCGCGTAGGCGGCGGTGCGGCGGCGCCTCGGGCAGCCGACGGGACTTGCGGTGAAGCGGTTCACCGTCACGGGCAGCTCTGTTACTCGTACCGACATTTTTTCACACTCCTTTTATAAAAATCATTTCCAAGACTGTTTTCAACTGCGACTTTTTCTGACATTCCCGGATTTTTCTCAACGTTGATACTGTTCAAAAGCACCGAAATTACCGTCACTCGACTAATCGGTTCTCCAACTAGTTCGCCGCCGGCAGCCGTGACTTTCAACAACGTTTGCAGCTTTTTCTCAGCGTTGAAACAGTTCAAACCCGCCGAAATTCCCGCCACGCGCTCTGCCGCTTCTCCAACGAGAAACCCGCTGCTGCCGAAAACCGCGCCGTTCAATAACGTTTGCAACTTCTTCTCAACGTTAAAACAGTTCAAACCCGTTAAAATCGCCGCTTGATTTACCGTTTCAACAATTCTGCCGCAAAAAGCCGCGACTTTTGACGGCTTGCGCAGATTTTTCTCAACGTTGAAGCCGCGCCAACCCGCCGAAAATTCGGTTACTCGCACCGCCGGTTCTTGACCGCAAAGCCAGCCGCAAAAATGCGTGATTTTCGACAGCGTTTGCAATTTCTTCTCAGCGTTGCAACCACGCAAAACCGCTAAAATTCCCGTCACTCGTACACCCATTTTTCCACAATCCCCCCATAAAATTCAACATCAAGCGTGTTGTCGAGAACCGTGATTTTGGACAACGTCTGCGAAATTTCCTCATCGTTCAAGCCGAAAAGCGCTTTGAGCTTGTCTTCCTTGAGCTTTGTGTTTTGGCAGCTGCGGCAGTGCCAGCAGACATATTTTCCGTTGTTGGAGAACCGCGAGAACGGCTTCCCGCATTTCCCGCAAATCAGCTTCCCCGAAAAGCAGTACACGCGTTTTTCGGCGGCACGGCGGCGCGACTCCTCCTCGGCGCGGGCGAAAATCTCCTCGCTGATTATCGGCTCGTGGCAGTTATACATTATATATTGCGGAAGCTCGCCGCGATTTTTGACCTTGGTGTGCGTTATGAAGTCCTTGACGAACGTTTTCTGAAGTACAATTTTCCCCGTGTAAATCGGATTTCGGACGATATAGTTTATCTGATTGTGAGAAAAATCCAAGCCGTGGGTTGTCCGAAAACCGCGCTCGGACAAATGCTCCGAGATTTTCCGCAGCGGCACGCCGTTCAGATAATCGTCGAAAATCAGCCGCACCGCCCGCGCCTCGTCCTCTTGAACAGCATACCGTTCACCGTCAAACCGATACCCGAACACAACCTTGTTCCGCACACCCGCGTTCCCCGCCTGAAACCGCTTGCGGATACCCCATTTCACGTTCTCGGAAACGGAGCGGCTTTCTTCCTGCGCGAAGCTTGCCAAAATCGTGAGCAAAAGCTCGCCGTCCTCGGAGAGCGAGTTTATGTTCTCCTTCTCGAAGCGCACTTCAACGCCGAGTTCCTTCAAATGCCGCACGGTTTCGAGCAAATCCACGGTATTTCTCGCGAAGCGGCTTATCGACTTGCACAAAACCAAATCAATCCTCCCGTTCTCGCAGTCCGAGATAAGCCGCTGAAACTCGCTTCGGCGGGAAATTTCCGTGCCGCTGATGAAGCTGTCGGCGTAAATCCCCACAAATTCCCAATCCGCCTTTCCGTGTATAAAACCGCAGTAATACTCGCTTTGCGCGGAAAGCGAGTGCGCGAGCCTGTCCGTTTCCAGCGAAACCCGCGCATAAACGGCGACTCTTTTTGATATTTTCCCCAATTTTTTACAACTCCTTTCCTTATTATAATTACCCAAAATTGCCCAAAATTCAAGAGATTTTGCAATTTAAACCAATAAAGAAAGGCAAAATATATAAAAAATTTAAAAAAATTCAAAAAAATTTTAAAAAAAGGCTAAAGTTTTGGAAAAAGCCGCCGATATAATAGATGTGACAGCTGAGAAGCTGATAATTCCTAAGTCGACAAAGGAACACACCAAAAACGCCCCACGGAATGATTCCACACGGGGTACAAAAAATTATTTTCAAGGAGGATATTACTATGGGAATGGTAGTACAGCACAACATGAACGCGATCAACTCTTACAACAAGTTGAACGCAAACGTAGCAGGCATGAAGAAGTCTTCTGAAAAGCTTTCTTCGGGCTACAGAATCAATCGCGCAGGCGATGACGCAGCAGGTCTCGCAGTTTCCGAGAAGATGAGAAGCCAGATCAAGGGCTTGAACCAGGCTATCCGCAAC
>SFLN01000143.1 GCA_004554555.1 [Eubacterium] saphenum
TGTAGATAAAGCTGGTGTAGTATTCCTTGATAACGCCGTCTTGCATCGCGTTGTTGAACGCTTCGCCGAGGTTCGGGATTTGAACCACAATGATAATCGGCATAACCACAAGTGCCCCGAACATCAGCAAGCCTTGAATCAAATCCGTCCAGCAAACCGCAACGAAGCCGCCGAGGAAGGTGTAGGAAATGATGATAAGCGCGCCGATTGTGAGAGATAAGGTGTAGTCGGTGCCGAAAATGAATTCAAACAGCTTAGCTCCGCCGCTGAAAGCAGACGCGGTGTAGATGAGGAAGAAAAAGAAGATGATAGCCGCGCAGATAAGTCTGATAGCGGGGGAGTTGTTGAAGAAACGCTTTTGGAAATACTCGGGAATTGTGATTGCGTCGCCCGCAGCGTAGGACATTTTGCGAAGCCTTGACGCGACAATTCTCCAGTTGAGATAGGTTCCGATGAACAGTCCGATTGCAATCCAGCTCTCGGTCAAACCGCCAACCAAAACGGCTCCCGGCAGTCCCATAAGCAGCCAGCCGCTCATATCCGAAGCCTGCGCGGAAATTGCTGTTGTCCAGCTTCCGAGCTGTCGTCCGCCGATAAAGAAATCGCTCATATTTTTAGATTTTCTGAACGATATAATTCCGATAGTCAAAATCAGCAGCGCGTAAGCCACAAAGGCAATCACCGTGTAAACATTAAATTCCATTTTTGTTCTCCTTCCCAGCGTGACGCTGGACCCTTTTTCGCATCAGATTTCATCTTGAGATGATTTTTGTGCCCGAAGGCAACATACTGCATTATTTTCCATTATACCATAAAAATGCAGAAAAATCAAGTCGAAATATTCATTTTAGCGGAAAAAATACAAAAATCCCCTCGCAAAAGGGGATTTTCTGTCAGTTATTATACACTTTTCTTGCAATATCCACGGTTTCCTTCGCGTCCTTAGCGTAGAAATCTGCACCGATTTTCGCGGCGTATTCGGGAGTGAGAACCGCGCCGCCGACAACGATTTTGCAGTTCAGCCCGCGCTCGTGAATCAGCTTAATCGTGCCCTCCATACTTTTGAGCGTGGTTGTCATCAGCGCGGACAGCCCGACAAGTCTTACATCAAATTTCTCGGCAGCGTCAGCGACTGCTTCATAATCGACGTCTTTTCCAAGGTCGATTACCTCGAAGCCGTAGTTTTCGAGCAGCGTTTTAACGATATTTTTGCCGATATCGTGAACGTCGCCCTTGACCGTTGCCAGAACAACGCGCCCGCGGCTCTCGGTTTCACCGCCGCGGCTTGAAATCGCTTTCTTCACCTCATCAAAAGCAGCTTGCGCGGCACCCGCTGCGCCGATAAGCTGCGGCAGGAACATTTTTCCCTTTTCAAATAGCACGCCTGCTTCGTCAAGCGCGGGAATAAGCCGGTTGTTGATGATATCCATCGGCTCTTCGCCGCCGTCGAGAAGCTCCTTCGTGAGCTTTGCACACTCGGCTTTGAGACCGCTCAAAACCGCGTGTAAAATATCGTTCGCGCCTGTTTTCAGCTCGGTTTTCTCGGCAGACTTCACGGACTGCATCACAATCTGCTCCGAGCCAAACCGCTCGATATACTTCACGCCGCTTCTGTCGTAGCCCGAAAGCAGACGAAACGCGCAGACAGCTCCTGTCATCGCGGCGCTGTTCGGGTTCATAATCGCGAGGTCAAGACCGCTTTGCATAGCCATTGTGAGGAACGTGGAGTTTACAAGCTCGCGGTTCGGCAAACCGAACGAAATGTTCGACACACCGAGCACGTTTTTCAGCCCGAGCTTTTCGTGAACCATACGAATTGCCTTGAGCGTTTCGGCAGCACCGTCTTGTTCGGCGGAGGCGGTGAGCGTGAGGCAGTCAATGTAGACATCGCGCTTAGGTATACCGTAGAACTCCGCGCGCTTTAGAATTTTCTCGGCAATTTCAAAGCGCTTTTCGGCAGTTTTCGGGATACCGTCCTTGTCGAGCGTAAGTCCGATTACAGCCGCGCCGTACTTCTTCACGAGCGGCAAAACCGTGTCCAGTTTCTCGTCCTCGCCGTTAACCGAGTTTACGATAGGCTTACCCGAAACCGTTCTGAGAGCGGCTTCGAGTACATCAAGCTCGGTTGTGTCGATTTGCAGGGGAGCGTCGGAAACCGACTGAATTGCGTCAACGGCAGCGAGCATCATTTCCTTTTCATCGATATCGGGCAGCCCGACGTTCACGTCGAGAATTTCTGCGCCGCCGTCACACTGCTCGACAGCCTGCCGCATTATATAATCGAGGTCGCGGCGCTTGAGCGCTTCCTTGAAGAGCTTTTTGCCGGTGGGATTTATGCGTTCGCCGATAATTCTCACGGTATCGATTTCGACAACCTTTGAAGCCGAGCAAACCGCCGCGGGAATTTCCACGTTTTTCCTGACAAACGTTTTGCCTTGCAGCTTTTCGGCAATTTTCGCGATAAATTCGGGAGAAGTTCCGCAGCACCCGCCAAGGATTTTTACACCCATATCGGCGAATTTTTCAACGGCATCGGCGAATTGCTCGGGTGAAACGTTGTACTCGTTGGTGACGGGGTCGGGGAGACCTGCGTTCGGGCGCACGCATACCGGCACCTCAGACCATTTCATAATTTCCTCGACAATCGGCAGCGCCTCCTCGGGACCGAGCGAGCAGTTCATACCGACAGCGTCCGCGCCCGCACCTTGCAGGGTGAGAACCGCCGAAGCCGCCGTGCAGCCGGTAAATGTGCGGAGATTTTTCTCGAAGGACATTGTGCAGATAACGGGGAGATTTGTGTTTTCTTTGGCGGCAAGAAGCGCGGTTTTTGCTTCGGTGAGGTCGGTCATCGTTTCGATTGCGATAAAATCCGCGCCCGCTTTTTCGCCCGCTTTCATAACCTCGCTGAACATCTCGTAAGCCTCGTCAACGGGCATATCACCCGCGGGACGCAGCATTCTCCCGAGCGAACCCACGTCAAGCGCCACGAGAACGTCAGTTCCCGCGCAAGCCTTTTTCGCGATATCGACAGCCTGTTTGATTACTTCATCAATGGAATATTTGCTGTTTTTGAGCTTGTTTCGGTTTGCGCCGAAGGTGTTCGCGTAGACCGCCTGCGCGCCTGCCGCGATATATTGACGGTGGATATTCTCGATTAAATCGGGGTTTGTGAAATTCAGCTCCTCGGGCAGCCCTCCGAGCTTCAAGCCCGATTTTTGGAGCATTGTCCCCATCGCGCCGTCAAGTATAATGAATTTGTCGTTTGAAAGCAAATCGTTAAAGTTCATTTTGTCCTCCGTTATTCTTTAGTTTACTTGTTAGCAAATTCGACTTGAACCAACTTATTATCTTTGTCACTGCCATTGTAAACGAATGTGTCATTTGGGAATTTTCCGTTTAAAATTGCATATACACCTAATCTTCCTGTTCTGTGACTTGGATTATCAATTTCTTCCTTACATTGCTTTATAATGTCGTCAGTAACATAGTAAAAATAAATACCAGCATTTGTTAAATGAAAGGATTCTGTCATCTCATCTGTAACTTTAGCAACCTTATCTTGATTATCAATTTCGACCTCATTTAAAGCTATCCAAATTCCTGTGCTATTAGAGTCGGGCAATGCTTCAGTGTAATTTTTTATAGTAGCTTCTTTT
>SFLN01000144.1 GCA_004554555.1 [Eubacterium] saphenum
GTTCTTTTCCCTGCCGGAGGAAAAACAGCAGGCTATCATAAACGCCGGGTATCGGGTGTTTTCGCAGAATTCCTATAAAAACAGCCCTAAACAAACTTTTCGATAAGGACTTTAAGCCGTCCTTTTTGGGTTTTCCCGACAATTTTCGACACACGAAACCTGCCGTACCCTCTGATTGAAAGCACGGTTTCTTCCTTTACCACAAAACTTACTTCCAAGCACACCGAAAAATCCGCACTTACTTGCCCCGATTTAACGAGCGACGCGGATTTATCTCTTGAAGCGTTTGTGCAAGCGCCGACAATGCAGTCCAACCTCATCGACGATACCGTAGTTTCAATCTTGAGCGGTTCGGATTTAATAATCGGCTTTGTGACGCCGCTTTCAGCAGCAACGCCTACCCTCCCGACTTTTTCAATCCCCAGCACAAGCTCGGCTGCCGTTTCCAGACAAAACACAACAGCCCCGCCCTCAAAAACCACAATATCCCCGACAGCCTCGCGTTTTAACCCGACGCCCAAAACAGCGCCGAGAAAGTCACGATGAGAGAGCTTGTCGCGGCTTCGGAACGAAAACGTAACGGCACGCACGGGAAAGAGGTTTCGTTTGGCTTCCTCGTCAAACTCCTCGGCAAAGGTGTTCTCGAAAAAGCCGCAAACCACCCTCGCTGCACCGTCATATCCCCCGTAAAACACGGGACAAGAGCGTTCCGTCCGTGCCGCCTCGCTTGCAATCATCGCTTCTCTTTCGTTCAGAAACGACGAGAAACGCGGCACTCCCGAACCTGCGCTTTTCCTGCACAAGTCGGAAATATGCGCGGACAGATACCGCTCATCTTGTTCCAATGTCATAAAAAATCTCCGTAGAGGGATTAGTCTTCGATATTGTTAATCCAATCGGTATTCTTCGGAGCAACCGTATAGGTAAAGCCCTCAACGCGCTTAATTCTGCCCTCGAAGGCCGCCGCAACACCGGTCATAAAGTCAACAATTCTCATGCTGATGTCGCTTCCGATATCGTTGAGGTTGAGGATAATAATTGTACCCTCGCGAAGAAGCTCAACCGCTTCACCCATAACCTCTTCATAGCTCTTGGGCTTGAGGATTGCAAGCTTAGGTGTACCCGCGCTGTGAATGTTGATGTACTTGGAGCTTGTGCCGTAGCTGTCGCTCTTGGAAGAGCTGAAATCGGCAGTGTAGCTTGCTTCCTCGTTTGTTACCGCATTAGATGTGGTATCATAGGAGCCGCTGTCCTCCTCGTAATCTACGAAGCCCTCGTTTTCATCGCCAGTACCGAAGATGTTCTTGAAAAAGTTGCCCATTTTAAATTTCCTCCCAATTATTTATATTTTCCTGTTTACACAGGTTTTTTCCTTTGACCGAAAAGCGCTGAACCTATTCGGACAATGGTTGCCCCGAATCTTATCGCGGTTTCGTAATCTCCCGACATCCCCATCGAAAGAGTATCGAACGCGCCCCATTTTTCGCCCGAAAGCGTACCCCGAATGCCCTCGAAAAGCTCCTGCATCTCGGCGTAGAGCCTTTCCTCGCAGTTTGGAGGGGGGATTGTCATCAGCCCTCTGAGCCTTACGTTTGAAAGCCCGTCAAGCTCGCGGCAGAAAGCCTTTGCGCTTTCCGATGAAATGCCGCTTTTGGTTTCTTCCTCGCCTATATTTATCTCGGCGAGTATATCCATAGTCAGTCCGTGCTGCATTGCGCGGCGGTTTATCTCTTCCGCCAGATGAATGCTGTCCACGGAGTGAATCATCGATACCTTATCAATAATGTACTTGACCTTGTTGGTCTGAAGAGCGCCGATAAAATGCACCTCAGCGGGCGCGTAGGCGTCGCGTTTTTCGAGGAATTCCTGAACGCGGTTCTCACCCAGCAAATCAACGCCAAGACTAATCGCGCAGTTCACGCGCTCGGGCGGCACGGTCTTCGTAACCGCCATAAATCTCACCTTATCGGTTCTGCCCGATTTCAAAACGGCGTTTTGGATATTTTCGGAAATTCTCTTGTAATTTTCGCGAACGTCATCAAACTCGCCGCCGTCAAATAACCTTTCCATCGTACAAATCCTTGCCTTCGACAACAATTTTATCGTACAGCTTTAAGTACTCTTCGTCCTTTTCCTGCGAGCAGATTACATAACCCTCGCCCCAGTAAACGACCTCAACCTTTTTGAACTGAAGCGTCTGCCCTCTCAGCACGAAAACGCCGCGCTGCTCGTTTTCATCGTAGCGGAGCGCCTTTCTCGGAACTCGGAGGCCGCCGTAGCTGTTCACCACAAGCTTGAAGCTTGCTGTTCGGCTTTCAACCGCGTTTGAAACGAAATTGTCGCCCTCGAATATATATATCGATTTTCCGTCGCCGCACTTATTTACCGCGACAACAGTGGTTTCATACTGCCTTTGCTCGGAACCCACGCGAAGCGTCGCCTTGCCGCCCTCGTAAATTCCAATCATCTTCTCGTTCTCGATAACCGCCGCCGCTCTCCAATGATAATCGGAAACCAGCTTTCCAATCGCGTCTTTCGCGCCGGTCTTTGTCGGATTTTTGATAACCTCGGCAATTGTTTCCTCGGTCATTTTATCGATATCCGAGTAGCCAAACTCGCCCTCGTAACCGTCAACCGAGCTTACGAAATAACCCGTGCCGCCCGCTTGAATTTCGCGAACATCGCCCGAAATCTTTGCCTCAAGCTCGGAAATCCGGCTTTGAAGTTCCTTTTTCTTCTCAGCGTAGCCGCCGCTTTCCTTCAGCGTAATCTCTCTTTTGCACATCGCGCAAAGCAGCTTGCTGCGCTGCTCGGAAGCCGCCTGAAAATCACCGTCAAGAATGTTGTTTATCATCTGCGAGTGGCTCTCGTTAATCTGCGCCGAGATTGCCTCGAGCTGCGAATTGTCGGTGCCGATAAGCATTTCCGCGCTCTCAAGCATCTCAATCTGCTCTTTGAGCTGTTCTATTTCACGAAGATAAGCGATATCGCTGTCGCTCTTATAGCGCCGCGCGATAACCGTGCTTTTTCCCGCCTTAACTCCGTCCTCATGCTCGTAGCTCAGAACACCCGAACCCGAGTTGTAAATCACCGTTTCATCGCGGAGGATAACCCCCTCGAACGGTATTTCCGCGTCATAGCCGTAATTATACGCTGTTTCGGTTGTGATTTTCGCTCCGCCCGCGAAGAAAACCTGTCCAATCGCGACCAGAATTACGAAAACAGACAAAATAGCGACAATCGCTCTTGTCCACGCCGAATTCAATACGTTCACCCCTCGTGTATCAAAAAGGCAGCCCATTCACCGCAAGAAGCCGCAGCATTTTCACTGCAAAACCGCAACCTTTTTTCAAGAAACCGCAGCCCTTTCACTGCAAAATCCGCAGCTATTAATCCTCGTCTTCCTTATCATAAGCGTCAAGAATTGAAACAGGCTTAAACGGAGTAATCGTAGAAATCGCGTGCTTGTATATCAAATTCTGCTTTCCGTCGGTGTCGAGGATAACCGTGTAGTTGTCGAAACCCTTGACAACGCCCTTGAACTGAAATCCGTTTGTGATGTAAATCGTAACGGGAATTCTGTCCTTTCTCGCCTGATTCAGAAAAACGTCCTGAA
>SFLN01000024.1 GCA_004554555.1 [Eubacterium] saphenum
ACGAAGCCGTCGCCGTTGAAATCGGCAACCGCGCTGTTTGTGAGCGTTTCCATTCCCAGAAATTGCTTGAGTATTGCGAGAGAGTCCTTGGCATTGATGATACCGTCGTTGTTGACGTCGCCGGGGCGGTCACTGTACTCGCAGAGCATAACCGCGTAAGTTCCCATAGCCGTTACATTCGGCAGAACAACCGTTCCGTTCTCATCAAGCCTTGCGTTCTCCATAAAACACAGCACTCCGTCAATCTGCACATAGAGATTTGCGAACAGTCCCGCTTCTTTTTCTTCAAAATTAAACTCAAGGCTTGTCGGGAGATTTGTGTCCGGCGTGAAAAAGTTAAGTCCGTAAGTGCCGCGAAGGGCGCTTGTGTCAATATCGGCAACCGTGAGATTAAAGATATTTGCGTCTTGTATAGAGGTGAGATTTGAGCCGTCGATTATCCAGCTGTAAGTATCGGTCATTGTGACTTTTATCCTGCGGTTTGCGGGAACAGGCGTATCAAACGGGTTGATGAAAAGATACGCTCCTATGACATCTATACCTGAGCCGATAACGATATCGGTGATTTTCTCGTTGTAGTCTTTCCACGGAATGTCGCTTGTTTTATAGCTGTACATTGCGCCCGTGCCGTCGATATCGAGCGTATAGGTTTCGCCGTCCTCGTTCTTGAGGAGAAGCCACGCTACGTTGTCGCCGCACATACCCGTCAGCTTGGGTTCTTCGGGATTGGGCTTATCCTTGGTGAGGTAATCCTCGGTTGAAACCGTGAGCAGCGAGCTGTCGTTTAACTCCATAGTAAAATCAGAGTAAGAATAGCTGATTTTGCCCGTTAAATATCCGGGTTTTTCGACAGTGAACGAGCATCCCTTTTCGTCTGCGGAGTCTGCGCCCTTCATAAACAGATAGTCGTCCGCGCCGATAGTTCCTTCATCGCAGTTTGTCACGTCAACGAGATAGTTCTTTCCGCCGAGGGTGACGATGTTCCACATATGATTTTCCGAACCGGTTTTATCGGTACAGTCACCCCAAGCCTGCGTACATTTGAAGCTGCTGTCGTTGAACGTTGAGAGGTCGCAGAGGTACTGAAACGCCTTTGCATAGCCCTCGCAGACAACATTTGTCGCAGGGTCGTTGTCGAACACATATACAAGCTGCCAAGGGTCTCCGAACGGAGTGTCGGGATTTTCCGCTGCCTCGTTGTCGTAGGAAACCAGCTCGCAGATTTTGTCCTTGTAAGCCTTCAGCTTGTCGTAGTCGCTCTTGTCCTTGTTTTCCTCAACGATAGCCTTTGCGTTTTCGGCAGCCTTTGCCGCCGCGGCGATTTTCTCGGGATTTGCGGTATATTCATTCTCGCCCATATATGCCTGCGCAAAAGGCAGCGAAAATGTAATTTCCGTGACATACTCTTTCCCGTCGATTATTTTGATTGTACAATCGGCATTAATGCTGTCTTCTTGTGTACAATCAAACCAGAACAGCTCGTAAGGGTATTCGTATATAATTGCGTCAAGAATGTTTGATTCATTGAAAGCATCCGCGGCGTAGTCGTAGGGAACAGGCGTCGGGAGTTCAACCGTAAAAATTGAGCTTGTGCGCTTGCCCGCGGCGATTTCTTCAATTACCTCGCAATGCCTTTTGTAGAGCGTCTGAATAAACTCGGGCTGATTTGTCATATAGTCATCGCCTGTGCCCGCAAAAACGGTTACGCCCGCCGAAATCTCCGCGACATAAGCCGAGCTCACCGTCATAACCGCCGACATTGCCGCCGAGAGCATTCTTTTGCGTGATTTTCTCATACTGTTCTCCTTTCTAAATTCTAAAATGCGCTTGCGTCCAAATTCGTACAATTCATTATACCATAATTTCTGTTGTTTTTCAAGACTGTTTTCTGCGAGAGCTTAATCTTGACTCGTGAATATTGTTAAATTTTGACCAAAAATAAAGAAAATTCTGTTACAATGTGCTGAAATTCTACTAAACCTATTGGCAAAGTAGAATAATAGGTGTATTATGTGATTATAAACCGACAAGTTCACTAGGTGAACATCAACTTGCCGATAGCCTCCATCATTTTCATCACACTGTACAGCGGCAAGCCCACATTCTTGCCGTTGTACAAACTCTTTATCGGAAAAGCGATTATTTTGAAAGGTAAAATAAAATGAAAAATAAGCTTTGTTGTATGTGAAAGTAAAAAGTGAAAACGGAATTTTTCGTTTTCGCTTGCTTTGCTTTGCCGCATACAACAGCTTGAAATGTATATTAAAGCTGTTTCATCTTGCATTGGAACAGCTTTTTTCATTAATTCAGCAAAGGAGGCGCGTTATGACAATTCTTGATTTGATAGGAAACACGCCCCTGCTGGAGCTGGAGCCGGACGGGCTGAAAAAGGGCGTGAAGCTCCTCGGGAAAGCCGAGTTTTTGAATGTCGGCGGCTCGGTTAAGGACAGGGCGGCGCGGGCGATGCTGCTGAAAGGTATCGAAAGCGGGCTGCTCACGAAATCCAAAACCATAATTGACGCGACAAGCGGCAACACGGGCATTTCTTACGCGATGATAGGCGCGGCGCTTGGGTATAAGGTGAAGCTCTGCGTTCCCGCGAACGTTTCTCCCGAGCGGCGGCATTTTATGAGAGCATACGGCGCGGATATTGTCGAAACGTCTGCTCTCGAGGGAATTGACGGCGCATACAGCGAGGTTCGGCGGATTATCGAAAACGCGCCCGATGAGTACTTTTACCCCGACCAGTACAGCAACGATGAAAACTGGCTTGCCCACTACAACGGCACGGGCAGGGAAATCCTCTCGCAGACGGGCGGTCACGTCACGCATTTTGTTGCGGGAACGGGCACTGCGGGGACATTTACGGGCTGCGTGAAGCGGCTCAAGGAGTACAACAGCGCGATAAAGGCGGTGATGATGCGCCCCGATTCTCCTTTCCACGGAATCGAGGGTATCAAGCACCCGTCCGCGCACGTTAAATCGAGCTTTTTCGATGAAACGCTTGCCGATGAAACGGTTGAAATCACCACGGAGCAGGCGTATGAGATGACCAAAACGCTTGCCCGAAAGCACGGAATTTTCGTTGGGATAAACTCGGGCGCAAACGTTTCGGCGGCGCTTAAAACTGCGGAAAATGCACCCGCCGGCTCGGTGATTGTCACGATTTTATGCGACGGCGGCGGGCGTTATCTTTCAAATCCGCTGTGGGAGGTGTAGCGATGATTGCCCTCACCAAAGAAGTTTTAGTGAGAATTTCGGCAGACGGCGCGGCTTGTTATCCGGAGGAATGCTGCGGTATCATTTTCGGGACAATTGCCGAAAACGGCGATAAAACCGCGCTTTTTGCCGAGCCTGTTGAAAACGGCTTTGACGCGCGTGAGAAATATCACCGCTTTGAGATACCCCCCGAAATTATGCTGAAAGCGGCAAGCGTTCTTATCGTGGGAATGGGCGGTCTTGGCGCACCGCTTGCGCAGTATCTCGCCGCGGCGGGTGTGGGAAGGCTTGGGCTTATCGACTTTGACGAGGTTGACGAAACGAATTTGCAGCGGCAGGTTATCCGCGGCACGCGCGATATCGGCAGACCAAAGGTTGCCTCGGCGAAGGACAGCATAAAGCAGATAAACCCGCTTGTTAAAGTGGAAACGTACAATTTTATGCTCACGGCGGAAAACTCGCTTGATATAATCGCGGAGTACGATGTTGTAGCGGACGCTTCGGACAATTATCAGTGCCGCTACCTTGTGAATGACGCGTGCGTGCTTCTCGGGAAGCCGGACGTTTTCGGCGCGATGTACCAGTTTGAGGGGCAGACCTCGGTTTACTACGCGAAAGAGGGACCTTGCTATCGCTGTATGTACCCCGCTCCACCGCCTGCCGGTCTTGTACCGTCTTGTGCAACGGGCGGAGTTATGGGCGTGCTCCCCGGCATTATCGGCACGATACAGGCAAACGAGGTTATCAAGCTGATTGTCGGCGGCGGAGAAACGCTTGTCGGACGACTGCTGAACTTTGACGCTTGGAAAATGCGTTTTCGCAAGCTGAAAATTCACAAAGACCCGAATTGCCCGATTTGCGGACAAAATCCGACTATCACAAAGCTCGAGGAGTACGATTACGCGGATTTCTGCGGAATTAAGAAGCAGGAGGAAGAGGAAGCTCCTGTTGAAGCGATTGAGGCAAAGGAGCTGAAGCGGCGGCTTGACGCGGGCGAGAGGATAACGATAATTGACGTGAGAGAGCCGCACGAGCGCGCGATAACCAAGTTTCTTGACGCAAAGGCAATCCCCATCGGACAGCTTGACCGCAGGCAAAACGAACTTGACCCGAGCGTTGACACGGTGTTTGTGTGCAAGGAGGGAAAGCGCAGTATTCTCGCGGTGAACACGCTCCGCGAAGCGGGTTACAAGGGAAGAATGTTCAATTTAAAGGACGGCATAAATTCGTGGGCAAGAGAGGTTGACCCGTCTATGCCGCAATACTGATTATCAAGCAAACGCTTTTTAATAAAATAAATATTTTGGAGGAAACAATCATGGCAGGAGAAAAAATCAATGCACTCGGCGCAAAGGCGGCGTATAACCTTGCGGACGTCACCAAAACCAAGCCGCAGTACGGTGCGCTTACACCCAAGTGGATAACAAAGCTTCTTGAATTCAAGGGACTTGAGTCGGGCATTTACCGCGTAAACAGAGTTAAAGAGGGCGACACGCCGCTCGATGTTTTGTGCAGCGCGACAAAGAAATCGGATATCGTGCCGCAGGGTTTTGTTGAATACGAGGAGCAGCTCCGCGAGTACCGTCTGAACTCAATCTCAACCATCATCAACATCAACACGCAGATTGAGGACGTTTACAGCTCGCCCTACGACCAGGCAAAGGAGCAGCTCAACCTCGCAATCGAGAGTCTTCGCGAGCGTCAGGAGAGCCAGCTTATCAATAACGATGATTACGGCTTGCTCAAAAATATCGCGGATTCTCAGCGTATTCAGACGAGAAACGGCGCGCCGACACCCGATGACCTTGACGAGCTTATCACAAAGGTCTGGAAAGAGCCGTCCTTCTTCCTCGCGCACCCGAGAGCGATTGCCGCATTTGAAAGAGAGTGCACGAAGCGCGGTGTGCCGCCCGTTACCGCAAATATCGCAGGCGGAAACTTTATCCTTTGGAGAGGAATTCCGATTGTCCCGACCGACAAGCTGCTTGTTGACGGGCTGAAAAATCCCAAGAGCAAGAGCGGAAAAACCAACATTCTTCTTATCCGTACAGGCGAGGCAAAGCGCGGCGTAATCGGCTTGTATCAGGCAAATCTGAAGAACGAACAGTCGAGAGGTCTGTCAGTAAGATACAGAGGAATTGACGACAAGGGAGTAGCTTCCTACCTGCTCAGCCTTTACTGCTCGGCGGCTATCCTTTCGGACGACGCTATTGCAGTTTTGGAGGACGTTGAAGTAGGTGAATACTATGACTACGATTGACAGACTGCCCTCGGAAAGCGAGCTTGAGGCGCTGGCAAACGGCTTGTTCCCCGAGTACAACACCGCTGAGTGCGCAGACGGAATCGAAAAGCTCGTCACGCAGGGCGACACGGCGGTTATCGAAAGAGCGCTGCAAAAGTCCGAGAACCTGTTAAATCGCGAAGCCGTGCCGTTTCAAAGCGAAATCAACCGTCTTGACGGTTACGCGAGAATAGCCGAGGAAGCGTTAAGCGAGGCTTCACCCGTTACCGCGGACGAATTTTACCCCGAAACATCTCCGCTTGACGGATTTGCTCCCGTGGGAAATCTGAACACGGCGACGCTCCCGTTCACCGAGATAACCTCAGCCGCGCAGCTTTCCGAACACGACATCAACCGCCCGAAATACACTCTTGACGAAAAGGATTTTGAGCCGGTTGTATCGGAGCTTGACGGTTTCGGGATTTACCGCGCGGAAAAAACTCCCGAGCCGCAGAAATCCGCGGGTTATTCGCCGGTTGTGGTATCTCAGGCGCAGAGCAATCCCGCTCCGAGAGCGCAGACAGGTTCTGCTAAAAGCAATAATTTCCGACAGAGCCACAACAATTCGATTATCATCGGCACAAAAACGCTCGAGCAAATCCGCAGCGATTTCCCGATTCTCGCCGAGAAGATAAACGGACACGATTTGGTTTGGCTGGACAACGGCGCGACAACTCAGCGCCCGCAGCAGGTTATCGACCGCCTTTCGCAGTACTACGCGCACGAAAACTCGAATGTACATAGAGGCGCGCACACTCTCGCCGCGCGTTCAACCGACGCTTACGAAGGCGCACGGCAGACGGTTGCGGACTTTATCGGAGCGCCCGACAAGAACAACATTGTGTTCGTGAGAGGCACGACAGAGGCGATAAATCTTGTGGCAAACGCCTATGTGAAGCAGTATCTTCACGAGGGCGACGAGATTATCCTCACGCTTCTCGAGCACCACGCGAATATTGTCCCGTGGCAGCTTATCGCGCAGGAAACGGGTGCGGTGATAAAGGTTGCGCCCGTGGATAAATCGGGGCAGATTATACTTTCGGAGTATGAAAAGCTGTTTACAAAGCGCACGAAATTCGTTTCGGCAACGCACGTTTCAAACGTTCTCGGCACGATTACACCGGTCGCGGAGCTGATTTCCATCGCCCACGCGCACGGCGTGAGAATACTGATAGACGGCGCGCAGTCCGTGGCGCATATTCCCGTGAACGTGGCGGCACTTGACGCGGACTTTTTCGTGTTCTCGGGACACAAGATTTTCGCACCGACGGGAATTGGCGTTGTGTACGGCAAAAAGGAGCTTCTCGAGGCCGCAAAGCCTTATCAGGGCGGCAAAACCGTCCGCGGGTTATCAAACGGAGGCACATTATGCACAGACTTGAAACCGAGGTCAACAAACTCACGGAGGATATTCTCTCCGACTATGAGCAGGGCGGGATATCGACAATATCCACACCTTCGACCACCCGAACAAAGAGGTTATAATCGAGATTGTGGACAAGCTGCGGAATATTATTTTCCCGGGCTATTTCAAAAACGGCACTTATCGGATTTACACCGTGCGCAACAATATGACAATGCTTTTAGAGGACGTTTTGTACAACCTCATCAAGCAGATTTCGATTGTGCTGAGATACGTTCCCGAGTATGAAAAAGCGCACGAAAGCGAGATTTCCGCCGAAGCGGAACGGCTCGCCTTGAAGTTTCTGGGAACGATACCGAAAATCCGCGAGTATGTTGATACGGACGTGCAGGCGGCGTTTGACGGCGACCCTGCCGCGTTCAACAAGGACGAGATAATTTTCTCCTATCCGGGGCTGTTTGCGGTAATGGTGAACAGGATTGCGCACGAGCTGTATTTGCTGAACGTGCCGCTGATACCGAGGATAATGACGGAGTACGCGCACAGCGTGACGGGAATTGACATTCACCCGGGAGCGCAAATCGGCAAATATTTTTTCATCGACCACGGAACGGGGATTGTTATCGGCGAAACGACGGTTATCGGCGACAACGTGAAGATTTATCAGGGCGTAACGCTCGGTGCGCTTTCCACGCGCGGCGGGCAGAAGCTGAAGAGCAAAAAGCGCCACCCGACCATCGAGGACAACGTGACGATTTATTCGGGCGCGTCCATTCTCGGCGGGGAAACGGTTGTCGGGAAGAATGTGGTTGTCGGCGGTAACGCGTTTATCACGAAATCGGTACCCGAGGGCGCGAGAGTTAGTATCAAAAATCAAGAGCTGCGCTACAATTACGACGCCGCTCACCCTGTTCAGCGCGCGGAGTTTGAGGTTGATGATAGTTGGTTTTACGTCATTTGAGAAATTTTTATGCAATCTTAACGGTATCTTTGTGCGAAATGTGCTATAATTATTCTGTAACACACGGAATATATAAAAATGCGCGGAAAAGTCCGAGTAAAATCGGGCTTTTCTTTTTTGGAAGGCGTGAGAAAATCCGGATTTTTTGAAAAAGTGTTGTTATATTTATTACAGGCACTTGCAAAGCGGTGAAAAATCGGTTATAATTATATCGGGTGAATAAAATGGAAAAAATGAAATCATCTCCCGATGAGATAAAAAACGTAAACCGAGATGAGCTTCTCGCGGGCAATTTCTCCGATGATAACACGGACGAGCATATTCTTGTGTGCCTGTCGTCGTCGCCGTCAAATCCGAAGATAATTCGCTCGGCTGCGCGAATGGCGAAGATATTTAATGGCTCGTTTACGGCGCTGTTTGTGGAAACGCCTGATTTTGCCGTGATGAGTGACGAGGACAAAAAGCGTCTGCGCGAAAACACAAATCTTGCAAAGCAGTTTGGCGCGAAAATCGAAACAACCTACGGCTCGGATATTGCCTATCAGATTTCGGAGTACGCGCGGCTTTCGGGAATAACAAAAATTGTGCTCGGCAGAAGCAAGCCAAAGCGCAGATTTCTCGGAAAACCCGTTTTGACGGAGAGGATAATCGAGTATTCTCCGAACATTGACGTTTACATAATCCACCACGCGGCGCCCGAGGGAGCTTTTCGCGTGCAGAAAGCAAAGCCCGCTTCCAAAAAGCACATCTTGTCCGACTGCATAAAAACAGTCGCGGTTATTGCCGCAGCGACGGGAATCGGATATTTTTTAGAGCTGTTCGGGGTGAGTATGCTGAACGTCATCACCGTATACATTCTGGGAGTGCTGGTGATTTCGATTTTGACCTCAAGCCGCTGGTTCAGCCTTATTTCATCGTTTCTGAGCGTAGTCGCGTTCAACTTTTTCTTCAACGAGCCGTTCTACTCGCTTAACGCCTACGATTCCTCGTTTCCGATAACGTTTTTGGTTATGTTCATCTCGGCTTTTATCACGAGCAATCTTGCCGCAATGTTCAAGCAGAACGCGAAGCAGTCGGCGCTTACGGCGTACAGAACGAGGGTACTTTTTGACACGGACAAGCTGCTGCAAAAAGCGGAAACCAAGACGGAAGCGATTGCTGCGGCGGCAAATCAGCTTGTAAAGCTGCTCAATCGAAGCGTGATTTTTTACGGTGAAAACAAAGGCGAGCTTGCCGAGCCGCAGATATTCGGTTCATCGGGAAAAGATATTCCCGAGGAGTATCTTTCCTCTTTGGAAAGAACCGCGGCGGAGCTGACCTTCCGCAAGGACAAAAATTCAAGTGAAGAGGCAAATGCTCTTCCCAAGACAAAGTGCCTGTATCTTGCGGTGCGCGCCAACGAGAACGTTTACGGTGTTTTCGGAATTGTCATTGATAAAACCCCGCCCGATTCGTTTGAGAACAGCGTTATGCTGTCGATAATCGGCGAGCTTGCGCTTGCGCTGGACAATCTGCGCAACAGAAGGGAAAAAGAGGACGCGGCGGTTCTCGCGAAAAACGAGCAGCTGCGCGCGAATTTGCTGCGCTCGATTTCGCACGATTTGCGCACTCCTCTTATGTCGATTTCGGGAAACGCGGGTTTTTTGGTTGAAGAATCGGAGGGAATCGAGCCGGAAATGCGCGCGATAATCTACCAGAGCATTTACGACGACTCGCTCTGGCTGATAAATATCGTTGAGAATTTGTTGTCCGTAACTCGTATTCAAAACGGAACAACCGAGCTGCGCCGAAGCTCCGAGCTGATGGAGGAGGTTGTAAGCGAGGCGGTTTCGCGTGTTCGCAAGACAAGCGGCAGAACGATTAATGTTCGCGAGGACAACGAGCTGATAATTATGAAAATGGACGCGCGGCTAATCGTGCAGGTGATTGTAAACATCTTGGACAATGCGGTGAAGTATTCGCCTGCGGATACCGAGATAACGGTGAACGTGTTCCGGGAGGGCAAGAATGTGGTCACGGAAATCTCCGATTTTGGAAAGGGAATTTCCGACAAGGACAAGCCGCGGATTTTCGACCTGTTTTACACTGCCGAAACCAAAATTGCCGACAGCCGCCGCAGTATGGGCTTGGGGCTTGCGGTTTGCAAATCGATAATTAACGCGCACGGCGGGGAGATTTCCGTCCGCGACAACAAACCGACAGGCACGGTTTTCAGTTTCACCCTGCCCGTGGAGGAGGTTACAATCCATGAATAAGACAACAATCCTCGTGGTTGAGGATGACAGCGCTGTACGAAACCTTATCACAAACACGCTTGAAACGCACGATTACGAGTACATAAAAGCGGTGAACGGGCAGAGCGCGCTTCAGGAAACCTCAGCTCACAAGCCCGATATAATTCTGTTGGATTTGGGGCTGCCCGATATTGACGGGATTGAGGTTATAAAGCGCATTCGCACCTGGTCGGAGGTGCCGATTATCGTGATAAGCGCACGCAGCGAGGACACCGACAAGATTGACGCGCTGGATTCGGGCGCGGACGATTACCTCACAAAGCCGTTTTCCATCGATGAGCTTCTGGCGCGGCTTCGCGTAACGCAGCGGCGTCTTGCGAGCATGAAAAACGCGGACGCGGAGGACTCCGAGTTCACAAACGGCGAGCTGCGGATTGATTACGCGGCGGGAAGCGTTTTTATGAACGACGAGGAAATTCACCTCACCCCGATTGAATACAAGCTGCTCTGCCTTTTGGCGAAAAACATCGGAAAGGTGCTCACGCACACCACCATCACGAACAGCATTTGGGGCAGCTCGTTTGACAGCGATGTGGCTTCGCTGCGCGTGTTTATGGCAACGCTTCGCAAAAAGCTGGACAAAAGCTCCAAATCGGGCCAGCAGTACATTCAGACGCATATCGGCATAGGTTATCGAATGAACAAATTATAATTTTGGGCAAAATAAATCCCCGTAAATTTCGCGATTTACGGGGAAATTTTTATCTGAAAATCTCGTTAAGCGTGTTGTATCTGCCGCCGGATTTCGTGACCGCGATAACCTTGTCGCCGCTTTTTATGCAGCTTTTTCCGTCGGGAATTATGGTTTCGCCGCCGCGAATGATGAGCGCGATGATGACGTCCTTGTTGAGCCGAAAATCGCTTGATGAGAACGGGATATCGAGCGCCTTGCAGTTGTCGTAAGCCATAAATTCGATTGCCTCCGCGCCGCCGTCCGCAATGAGGCTGATTTGCCCGATATCGTCGCCCTTTTCGTTGTAGAACGCGATGTTGCGGATAAACCCGAGGAGCTTTTCGGCTGCGGTGACAACGGGCGAAACGGTGATTTGGATATCGGTTTTACGCAGGAGCTTTTCATACTGCGGCGAGGTAATTCGGGTGATGACCGAGCGCACGCCGCTTGACCACGCGAAAAGCGAGTTTACAAGGTTTCTGTCGTCCTCGCCCGTGAGGGAAACGCACGCGTCAAAGCTGCGCAAATCCTGCTGCATAAGGGTATCGGCGTCGTTTATGTAAGAGATTTCGGCTTTGGGGAAAAGCTCGGTGAGTCTGCGGCAGCGCTCCATATCGCGGTCGATAATCTTGACGGATTTTTTGAGCCGCAAAAGGTGATTTGCGAGGTAATAGCCCGTGGTACCGCAGCCGATTATCAGCACCTTATCCGCCTTAATATCGGGCAGACCGAGGCTTGCGAGTATCGAGTGAACGGAGCTTTTCGCGGAGATAATCTCGATTTCATCGTCGGCTTTGAGGACGAAGCTGCCGTCGGGAATATAGATTTTTTTGCCGCGGCGAACGGTGCCGACAAGCATATTCTCGCTGAAAAATCGCTTTACATCAATCATTGATTTCCCGTCCAGCGCGCCGCCCTTTTCAACGGTGGTTCTGAGCATAATCGCGTTTTCCCCGAAAACCGCGTCCGTCTTGACCTTGCCTGTTTTGCCTATCTGCAAGCCGATTTCTTCGGCAGCGGCAAGGCGCGGGTTTATGACGAAATCGATGGAAACGAGCTTTTTGAAATAGTCGGTGTCCTCAACCAAATCGGGGCGGTGAATAAGCGCGGAGGAATAGCGCGTTCCGCAGTCCTTGGCTATCATACAGCAGAGGATATTTATCTCATCCACGGGCGTGAGCGCGACGATAACGTCTGCGGTATCCGCGCCCGCTTTCATCAGAACGCTGCGCGCGGAGCCGCTTCCGCAGACGCCCGAAACGTTGTAGAGGTCGGTTGCCTTGTCCACCTCCTGCTGATTGCTGTCGATAACGGACACGTCGCATTCGGGGTTTGCCGAGAGAATTTTCACGAGAAACGAGCCGATATTGCTCATACCCACAACAATGATTTTCATTACTTTTTCATCTCGCTTTCTTTTCTTATACGGAGCGCTTTTTTGCGTTCAATTCGCCGATAAATCGGCTTTGTGGCAAGACCTTGGACAATTGTGGTGAAGAAGATTGTCGCGTAGGCGAGGTTCACCGCGAGCAGGTATTCCGTTTCACCGAGAAAGGCTGCGGTGCTCATCGCAAGCGCGAGCGAAAGCCCGCCTTTAAGCCCTGTCCAGGTCATAAGCGCGGAGTATTCGGTAAGGCTGTAATTGCCGGGGATTTTGCGTTTTCCGGTGATTGCGCCGGCGGTCATAACTCCCGCAAATCTCGAAACCAGCCCGATTATAATCGCTGCCGGAATGATGAACCAGATGTATTCGCTCGGCTTTGCGCTGAGGAGCGACAGCCCAATCATCACGAACAGCACGGAATTGAGGATTTCCTCGGCGGCGTCCCAAAAGCTGCGGTAAACGCCCTCGGTATCGGTGATGATAATGCTGTCGGACTTTTTGGCGGTCATATAGGAGAAGTACATTCCGCAGACAACCGACGCGATAATTCCCGAAAAGCCGAATTTCTCGCATACGAAATAGCTGAGCGAAACGTCAAGCAGGCTGATGATAATACGCGTGACGGGGCTTTTGGTGAGGGTTATGAGCTTGAACAGGAGGAACGATACGACAAGCGCGACGCCAAGCGCTCCGAACACCTCTTTGAGCATAACCAGCAGGAAATTCTCCTCACCGCTGCGGCTTACGATGCTTTTGACGAAGAGGAAAAGCGCAACGCCCGTGCCGTCGTTGAAGAGCGACTCGCTCTCGATAACCGAGGTAACGTTTTTGGACAAACCGAGCTTGTTGAGGATACCGGTCGCGGCGATGGGGTCGGTTGGCGAAACGATGCACCCGAGCAAAATGCACAGCCATATATCGAGTTTTATGCCGAACACAAATCCCGCTGCCCAGAAAATCAGCCCGTAAAGCGCCGAGGAAATAACCGTGGTTATCAGCGCGAGGAGGCTTATTGTTTTGATGTTGGACTTGAATTTGCGGAAGTTTACCTTGCCCGCGCCCGCGAACAGCATAAAGCACAAAACGCCGTCAAGCAGGTATTCCGAGAAGCCGAAATTTCCGATTTCATTCACGAAATCGGTGAACGCACACTCACCCGCGAGATTTTTGGCGACAAGCAGCCCCACGCTTATCACCGAAGAAAACAGCACCAGCGCGATATCGCCCTGCATATGTATAAAGCGCTCGTTTATCGCGCGGATTACCACAATCAGTACCAGAATTATCAGGAAGCATTCCATTATGCCCATTTCAAAAGTTCCTTTCAAAACCCGTTTTAACACTAATTATAGATTATCACAAAACGTATTAATTTTGTATAAAGATTTGGGCGATGGATTTGGCGAAAAGAGTTGACATCGCGCTGAAAATTTGTTATAATCAAGGAAGGATTTTTGGTGAAGAGAAACGAATTTGGGGGAGTGAAAATGACGGTTATAGGAGAGCTTGCAAAGCGTTTTCCGCAGCTTTTTATAAAGCCCGAAAAGGGCGCGTCGCAAAGCGAGGTTTATCGCGGGATTGTCCGCAGGGGCGAGAGCTTTTCGGGTGATTTGGCGCACTTTAGTTGTTCTGGCGAGGACAGTCTGACGGTAGAGGAAACGCCTGCGGGAAAGGCTGAGGTTGTGTTCCTCAAAAACCGCGAGGATTTCGAGTGTTTTTATCGGATAATGGCGGCGAAATGCGAGCCCGTGCCGATTTTGCGGACAGTCGGCGCGGCGTACATCGGCGGGATAAACGACTGGAGCAAAATCCACGCGCACATCGCCGAATACGAGAAAAACGGCGGCACGGACAGCGCGGGTGAATTTGCGAGATTTACCGCCGAGAAGAGCAACTACAAGACCTCGATAATTCTGCTCTCGGACGGCTTTTACAGCAATTTAAGCAGCGAAAACACGCCGTTTTCCGAGGAACGGTGGCTTAAAATTTCGCTTGAAATCCGCAAATATCACGAGCTTACGCACTTTGTTTGCAGGAGCTTTTTCCCGACAAAAATCAACGCGATTTGGGACGAAATTCTTGCGGATTTTTACGGACTTTTGTGCGCGACGGGGAGCTATAACTCGGAGCTTGCGCTGAAATTTCTTGGGATAAACGGCGGGAAATACACGGACGGTCGGCTTGAGCGATACGTTGAAAACTCACCGATAACCGAGGAGCTTGTCGGGGAAATTGTCGGGCTTTCTGCGCTTTTGGAGGAGCTTGTTCCGGAGAAATTTGACAGGAACGCGGATAATTTCAAGACGGTGATTTCCTTAGAGGAGCGCTCGGAGGAGCTTTTGAAAAAGTTCCCGCTTGTGAAATAAAGCAAAAGGCGTACTTTTTCGGTACGCCTTTTTGATAAATCGAAAGTTGTTTGCAAACGCAGCTTTTCTTTGTACAAACTGTAATATTTTGTTCTCCGGAAAATATATTATAGCAAGAGCAAGTGGAAAGGGGCGTGCTTATGGGATACAGGGTGACGACGACAGCTCCCGAGACGAGGAGCGAGAGCCTGCGAAACGAAGCGGCGCGGCGGGTTTACGAGGAGCTTTTGCGGTACAAGGAGAAAGTCGGCGAAAACGCTTGTGGGGGAACGCTGAATGACGGCAATTTACGCGCGGCAAAGCGTTGACAAAAAGGACAGCATTTCGATAGAAACGCAGATTGAGGCTTGCAAGCGGTGCTGCGAGGGCGAGTTTCGGGTGTACACGGACAAGGGCTGGAGCGGGAAAAACCTTGACCGCCCGCAGTTTCAGCGGATGCTTGCTGACATAAAATCGGGGGAAATCGCAAAGCTGGTTGTGTACAAGCTGGACAGGATAAGCCGTTCGCTGTGCGATTTCTCGAACTTGATGGAGATTTTCAAGAAATACGGCGTGGAGTTTGCGTCAACGGTGGAAACGTTCGACACATCTACGGCAATCGGCAGGGCGATGCTCGGGATAATAATGGTTTTCGCGGAGCTGGAGCGCGAGAATATCCTGCTGCGCGTTCGGGACAACTATTACGCGCGCGGTGAAAAGGGAATGTATCTGGGCGGGGTTGCGGTGTACGGCTTTGACAAAATCCCGACAAAGCTGGCCGGCGTGAAAACGTCAACGCTCGCGCCGAACGGCGATATGGCGACGGTTGAGTACATATTCGGCGAGTACGGAAAAAGCGGGAGTTCGCTCGGGGACATTGTGAGAGCGCTGAACGAGCGCGGTGTGCCGTCGCCTGCGGGCGCGCTCTGGGACAGCAGCAAGCTCAGCCGTATTCTGCGCAGCCCCGTGTACGTTTGCGCTGATATGGAGGTCTATCGTTATTTCAAGGAAAAGGGCGCGAAGATTTCAAATCCCGCGGAGGATTTCACGGGAGAGCGCGGCTGTTTTTTGTATGGAAAACGCGAGGCGAACGAGCGAAAATACACGGACGTTCACGACCACGTTTTGTCGATAGGCTTGCACGGCGGCGTGATTTCATCGGAGCTTTGGCTTGACGTTCAGCGAAAGCTCGACGGGAACACGCAGCTAAAAAAGGGCAAAAGCGGCACATATTCGTGGCTGACGGGCTTGCTGAAATGCGGGAAATGCGGCTATGCGATGCGGGTTATGACGGGGGAATATTTCTATTGCTCGGGCAGGGCAAACCACCATCTATGCGAGGGAATTTCGGGAAAGCCGCAGATAACGGCAGCCGAGAACGCGGTTTATAAGGAGCTGCGGAAGAAATTTGCCGAGATACGCGATTTGCACCCGAACGGAAAACCGCAGACCTCGCCGAAAGCGAACCGTCTGAAAATGCAGCTGGAGGCGCTTGACGAGCAGATTGACAACCTCGTGAGCAAGATAACCGAAACAACTGTTTCGATTGGGAAAGTGCTTGAGGAGAGGCTGGAGAAGCTGATTTCGGAGCGCGACACACTTCGGCGGGAGCTGGAAAAAACCGCCGCAGCGCAGCCCCGCGAGAGCTACGAAGCGGTGATACCGCTCATAGACGAGTTTCCGAAAATGCCTGTTGAGATAAAGCGGCAGATTGCGGGGGAGTTTATTTCGCGGGTGTTTTTGTGGGAAGAGCGATTGGAGATACAGTGGAAATTCTGAAAAACTGAACAATTTTTCTCATAACCAAAAGCTAAATTTGGGTAAAATTGCCTTTGACAAAATTCTAAAGAAATGTTACAATTTAAGAGATGTGCAGCTTGAAGCGTAAGTCCAATCAAAGCTGCATGCCTCTCAACAGAAAATGGAGTGCAGCTTTCGGGCTGCACAATTTTTTTAGAGAGGTAAAGCAATGGAGAATGTAAAACAAAACAAAATGTCGGAAATGCCCGTAGGGAAGCTGATGCTTTCGATGGGGATACCGATGATAATATCGATGGTTCTGCAGGCGGTCTACAACATCGTTGACAGCGCGTTCGTATCAAATATGAGCGAGGGCGGAGAAAACGCTCTGAACGCGCTTACGCTTGCATTTCCGCTGCAGATTCTGATGGTTTCGGTCGGCATAGGAACAGGCGTCGGCGCAAACGTACTTGTGGCGAGAAGTCTGGGAATGAAGGACAGCGAGCGCGCAAACAAGGCTGCGGGAAACGCGGCATTTCTTGCGCTGGTGATATATGTGATATTTCTGGTTTTCGGATTAGTGGGAGCAGAAGCCTATATTAATTCGCAGACGTCAAACCCGGAAATTGCACAAATGGGAACGGATTATCTGCGGATATGCTGTATATTTTCATTTGGAATGTCGTTTTTCGCGGTGTACGAAAAGCTGCTCCAGTCAACGGGGCACTCGGTGTGTTCGACAATCGCGCAAATTTCGGGTGCTGTCACAAACATAGTTCTTGACCCGATTTTGATATACGGGCTTTTCGGATTTCACGAGCTGAAGGTGAAAGGCGCGGCGTATGCGACGGTTATCGGGCAGATTGTATCCTTTGTTGTCGCGATTATTTTTCACCTGAAGGTCAACACCTCAATCAAAAATAATCTGCGTTATTTCAAGCCGGACGGAAATACAATCAAGTCGATTTATTCAATCGGACTTCCTGCGATTATCTCGCAGGCGCTGATTTCGGTGATGACCTACGGGCTAAACTTGATTTTCGGCAGCGTCAGCGAAACAATGGTAACGGCATACGGCTTGTATTATAAAATCCAGCAGTTTCTTTTGTTTGCGGCATTTGGAATGCGTGACGCGATTATGCCGATAACCGCCTACGCGTATGGAATGAACAGTAGGAAAAGAATTCGAGAAAGCGTGAAATTCGGGCAGCTTTACACGGCAATTATAATGCTTGCGGGATTTATACTGATTGAGATTTTGGCGGAACCTTTTTCGGAGCTTTTCGGGCTTTCGGGCGAAACGCAGGAGCTTTGTATAAGCGCGATGAGGATTATTTCGGTATGCTTTGTATTTGCGGGAGTGAACATTGCGTTTCAGGGAGTATTTCAGGCAATGGACGGCGGCGTTCAGTCGCTCATAATATCCTTATGCCGACAAGTGGTATTTGTGTTCCCGTTTGCGCTGATATTTGCGGATATTGCCAAGACGAACAGCGAGCTGAAGTGGCTTTCCTGGACGACATTTCCGATTGCTGAGCTGCTCACGGCGGTTGTCGCGGCACTTCTTTTCCGCAGAATTTGGCATAAAAACGAACTCGAAAAGTGAGAAATTTTCGTTTGGTATTACCATTTGAAAAACGCGAAAAAATATGGTAAAATGGTAATACAACCGAATAAGCAACGACACAAGTTATACCTTTGGTATGTAAATCTGATTACGGGACAGCGATTTGATTTCATACCGCAGGTATAGCTTTTTTGTTTGTTCGGAAATAATTCAAAGGAGAAATTTTATGCCGAGAAACAAATTTGAAAGAATGATGTTTGCGCTTATGACTGTTATTGTGACGGTTCACGGGTATGTGTTTTACAGTCTGTACGTTGTGAACGGTTCGGTGCTTATGGAGGTAAATAAAGCACGCAGCGTACTTGCTGCAATCGACGCTCAAGGCGGAGTTTATATGTTCGGGCAGTTTTTGCCGATATGGGCGGTAGTTGTCGTTGAGTTTGTGTTTGCCTATGTGCTTGAGTGTCTGGTTGGAAGTCCGTGCTCGGTTAAGCTGGCAAGCAAGGTGTTCAATCCGCGCGAAACTCACCCGGTACTTTTTGAAACCGCGATAATCTGCGCAACAGTCGGGATAATGTGTCCGGCAATGAGTTTTATTGCAGCATGGCTTTATTATCCGTACTACGAGGGCTTTAATTTTATCACACTTTTGGCGAATTGGCTGAAACTTATCTGTACAAATTTCCCGTTTGCCTTTTTCTCACAGC
>SFLN01000145.1 GCA_004554555.1 [Eubacterium] saphenum
TTATATTTTTTATAGAAATTTTCGGTTTATTCATTGTTGACAAATCGCAAACGGCGGTGTATAATAATAAAGTATATAGGAGTTTTTATGAACACTTTGATAAGAATACTCAGCCTTTTGGTGCTCTGCTTTGCGGCAAACGCGCCGTTTCTTCTTGACGGAGCGCCGCTCGGCGTGAAGATTTCAACGGGGATAATTCTCGCGGCATTCTTCGTTTTGTACAACATTTTCCCAAACGTGAAAAAATACCCGAACGCGCGCCTGAAAATGCTCGGAAGAGGCGCGGAGCTTATACTGGCGTTTTGGGTGAGCTGCGCGGCGGCGGTTCCCGTGGTGGTTTTGGAAATCATTTCCATTGCAAACGGCTCGGTTCCGTTCACAAGCTGTATTGTGCGATTTATCGTGCTGTTCCTGATGGAAACGGTGATTTTCTGGAACGGGATAATCCGCGTTTATCTCACGTCCGTGCGGCTCGGCGTGAAATACCGGCTGCTCGGGCTGATTTTCGGGTACATTTTCCCGCTGAATCTTGTGATGCTGATGATAATCTACGTCAAATGCGTGGGCGAGGTTCGGTTTGAGTGCCGAAAATTCGCTGTTGACGAGCAGCGCAAGGACGAAAAAATCTGCGAAACGAAATACCCGATTTTGCTGGTTCACGGGGTGTTTTTCCGTGACAGCAGGCTGTTCAATTACTGGGGAAGAATTCCCGCGGCGCTTGAACGAAACGGCGCTCGGATTTTCTACGGTGAACAGCAAAGCGCGCTGTCGGTTGAGGAGAGCTCAAAGGAGCTTGCCGATAAAATCAAGCAAATCGTAAACCGAACGGGCTGCGGAAAGGTGAACATAATCGCGCACTCAAAGGGCGGGCTGGACGCGCGCTACGCGATTTCAAAGCTCGGCTGCGCGGAATATGTCGCTTCTCTCACGACCGTGAACACCCCGCACAGAGGCTGTCTTTTCGCCGAGAGCCTGCTTGAAACGACCTCGCCGCGCCTGAAAAAATTCATCGAAAAGGTGTACAACGGCGCGTTTTATCGCTTGGGCGACGACGCTCCCGATTTTATGGCGGCGGTGAAGGATTTGACCGTGAGCTTTTGCGAGGAGTTCAACAAAAACGTGCCCGATGTTGAAGGGATTTTCTATCAGTCCATCGGCTCGAAAGCGAAAAGTCGGCGAAGCGGGCGTTTTCCGCTGAATTTGAGTTATCCGGTTGTGAAAAAATACGACGGCGACAACGATGGGCTAGTCGCGCTTCCGTCAACGAAGTGGGGCGAACGCTTTATTCCGCTGTACCCGAAAGGTCGGCGCGGGATAACCCACGCTGATGTAATCGACCTGAACCGCGAGGACATCAAGGGCTTTGACGTGCGGGAGTTTTACGTCAACCTGGTTTCCGAGCTGAAAGAGAGAGGCTTATGACAACGGTGTATTTTATTCGTCACGCTCAGTCTGCGAGAGGTGACTTTGACGACAGGGTGCGCCCGCTGACCGTGGAGGGACTTTGCGATACAAAGCAAGTAACCGCGGCGCTTCGCGACAAAAACATAACGCATATCCTGTCAAGTCCCTACAAGCGCACGCTTCAGACGGTTGCGGATTTGTCGCAGACGCTGGGGCTTTCTCCCGAAACCGATGAGGATTTTCGAGAACGCTCTGCGGGGAGTTGGCGCGGCGACAATTTCCTCGCGTTTATCGAGCAGCAGTGGGCTGATTTTTCCTATCACATAATGGACGGC
Organism: [Eubacterium] saphenum; assembly: GCA_004554555.1. Lineage (GTDB taxonomy): Bacteria > Bacillota > Clostridia > Oscillospirales > Ruminococcaceae > CAG-115. Next base: position 1,740 of record SFLN01000145.1, read on the forward strand.
GAGTGCCTTGCCGACGTTCAGAAACGAAATATTGCGGCACTAAACCGAGCTCTCAAAAAATACAGCGGCGAGGTAATCGCGATAGCAACCCACGGCACCGCTCTCAGCACGATAATAAATTACTACAAGCCCGAGTTTGATTTTCAAAGCTTTATGCGGATAGTTGACTTTATGCCGTATATCGTGAAGCTGGAATTTGACGGGGAACGTTTCGTGTCGTTTGAAGAGATAATGCACATACACAAACCCTATGACAAGAATTGAGGAAAGAAAAATGTCTGATTTATCGATGAAATTGAACAGCGCGGAGGAAATCAGCGCGGTTTTCGGCGACTTTGACCGAAATATAAATCTAATCCAAAAAGCGTTTTCCGTGACAATTTTTTCGCGCGGAAGCGAGGTTAAAATCAGCGGCGACGACGAGCTTTCGGTGAAGAAAGCGGAAAAGGCGCTTCGGACGCTCTGCGGGTATTACAATCGCGGCGAGAACATTGAAGAACAGCAGGTTCGCTACGCGATTGCGATGGTCAACGAGGGCGCAGAGGAGGAAATTTCGGCGGTATCGGGCGACTGCGTGTGCGTAACCTGCTCGGGAAAGCCGATTAAACCGAAAACGGTCGGGCAGAAAAAGTACTGCGATATGATAAGAAAGCGCACGATAACCTTCGGCGTGGGTCCCGCGGGCACGGGAAAAACCTACCTCGCGGTAGCGCTTGCGGTGACGGCGTTCAAGCAAAAACAGGTTCAGCGGATAATTCTGACAAGACCTGCGGTTGAGGCGGGCGAAAAGCTGGGATTTCTGCCGGGCGATTTGCAGAACAAGGTTGACCCGTACCTCAGACCGCTCTATGACGCGCTTTTCGAGATGCTCGGGCAGGAGAGCTTCGCGAAACTCCAAGAGCGCGGGACAATCGAGGTTGCGCCGCTTGCGTATATGCGCGGAAGAACGCTGGACGACAGCTTCATCATACTCGATGAAGCGCAGAACACAACGCGCGAGCAGATGAAAATGTTTTTGACAAGACTGGGTTTCAACTCGAAAATGGTTATCACCGGCGACATCACGCAGATTGACCTTCCCGAGAGCAAAAAGTCGGGACTTGTGGAGGCGCTGAAGGTGCTGAAAAACGTGGAGGACATCGGCGAGAATTACTTCACGGAAAAGGACGTTGTGCGGCACAAGCTGGTGCAGGACATCGTGAATGCTTACGAGGAATACAACGGCTCACGGCGTGAAAGGAGAACGAGAAATGGCTGATTGGAACAGCACACAGTATCTGAAATTCAAGGCGCAGCGCACCCAGCCCGCGCTTGATTTGGCATCGAGAATTGACATAAACCCGCTTGAAATAATCGACATCGGCTGCGGTCCCGGGAACAGCACGCGCGTTGTCAAAAACCGCTTCCCGAACGCTCGGGCAGTCGGTGCGGACGCGAGTGAAAATATGCTGGAAACGGCGCGCCGCGACAACCCGGACTGCGAGTTCATACGGCTTGACGCGGGCGGTGATTTGTCGGAGTTTTCGGGGAAATTCGACTTGGTTTTCTCGAACGCGTGTATTCAGTGGATTCCCGAACACGAGGTGCTTTTGCCGAAGCTGTTTTCGATGCTGAAAAGCGGCGGCGAGCTTGCAGTGCAGGTTCCCGTAAACTTTGACGAACCGATACATCAAATCATCGGGCGCGTTTCATCAAGCGAAAAATGGCGCGAAAAGCTCAATCTGCCGCAATTATTTTACACGCTCACAGAAAGCGAGTATTTCGATATTCTGTCCGATTTAACGGACGATTTTGAGATGTGGAAAACGGTTTATTTCCATAGAATGCCGAGCAT
>SFLN01000001.1 GCA_004554555.1 [Eubacterium] saphenum
AGAAAATAGAAATTGTGAAAGTTGTACAAACTTTTAAGAAAAATTTCGTTAATTATGACGAAAGGAAATGGAAGGTGGGATAGTGTGAATTATGCACAAAAACGAGAGGAAAAGTTTGTTTAGATTGACGGGGCGAAAAGAGGCTAAAAGGAGAAAATAAGTGTGATCGCCATCACACTTTGATCACACTTTGCCCGATTTTTGATTGATTTGTAAATAAATGGAAATGGTAGTATTGAGATATTAAGGCATAAAAAATGGCTTTGTAAAGCCATTTCTGACTATACAAAGCCTTTTTAATCGTTACCCAAAAGCTCACAAATTTGGTGGAGCTGACGGTTTTCTGGTCGAACACGTCGAGAGCGGTGTCGAGGTCTGCGGATTTGAGTTTTCCGTCGGCTCCGCTGATGTTGTAGAACACGACCAGCTTATCGTCGTAGACGTACACCTCGGAAATAAAGGTGGTGATGATTCTAAGGTAAAAATCCGACTTGCTCTCGTTCTCAAACGGCTCGAGATATTGCATGAGAGCGAAGAGAATCTCGTCCTCGCTGAATTCGGCGCGCTTGTTGCGCAAGAAGGTAATCTCGCCTTGTAGAACGACTTGCTCGTCCTCGAGCTCGCGCAGGCGCGCGGGCAGGGTCTGCGTGTCGGCGCCCGATTCAATAGCTCGAAGCACGTTCGCGATAGACCTCTTGTTGTCGGTCAATTTCTTCTCGTAGAATTCAATTTCGGATTCGGTGTTGTTTTGGCGCTCTTGCGCCGCGTAGACCTTTTGCGAGAGCTCCGACAATACGTCCTCGTGGAGAATGTAGTCGATAGTGAAATCAACGACCGCTTCCTCGAGCTTGTCGCGCGGAATCTGCTTCTTGTCGCAGTCGTGTTTTTTACCGCGGTTATTCGGGCAGTAGTAATAGTAATACTTGCCGCCGCATTTTCCCGTACCGCTCACGCCTTGCATGGCCGCTTTACAATGCCCGCAGAACAGGCGACCCGAAAGCAAGTACGCGGCCGTCGGAGATTTAGGCTTCTTGCGAGTCCTTCGACGTTCCATTTCCGCTTGGGCAAGGCAAAAGACCTCGGGCTCGATTAAGGCGGGCACGCCGTCGGCGACGACTATATCCTGATACTTGTACTCGCCGATATATTTCCGATTCTTGATGATTCGGTCAATGCTGTTCTTGTTGAAGGCTCGGCCTTGCGAGGTACGCAGCCCACGCGCGTTTAGGAGCTCACAGATGGACGTTTTAGACTCGCCTTTGATATATCTATCGAATATCTCACGGACAATCTGGGCTGATTCTGGGTCAATCTGGAAGCGCTTCTCCTCGTCAATGATATATCCGAGCGGTTTACCGCAGCCCGTGCTCTTGCATTTGAGAGCGTTCTCGGTGAGTCCCCGCTTGACCTTCTGCGCGAGCTCAACGGAATAATACTCGGCGAGACCTTCCAAAAGGCTCTCGAGAATGATTCCCTCGGGCCCGTCTGGAATCGCTTCGGCCGCATAGAAAATCTGGACTCCGTTCCTCTTAATCTCCCGCTTGTAAATCGCACTGTCGTACTTGTTGCGGGCGAGGCGGTCAGTCTTGTAAACGACCACGGCGTCAAACTTCTTTAGCTTCGCGTCCGCGATAAGCCTCTGAAATTCGGGGCGGTCGTCGGTCTTGCCTGAGATGTGGCGGTCGCAATACTCGCCGACTACTTCAAGTCCCCGCTGTTCGCAAAAGGCGTGACAGACTCTAAGCTGCCCGTCAATGCTTTGGTCGGTCTGGCGAGGGCCGGGCGAATATCGAGCATAAATAACGGCGTTCATTTAGGTTATATCCTCCCTCTTAAAAACCTCGTCGTTATGGTACTCTAAAAATTCGCTGCGAGGTGCAAACCGTAACGGCGAAGTTAAAACTGTCCCGTTTAATTTCGTTAACCAGAGCGCCGTACAAGCGTCTTGCTGGCGATTCAAAATTATAGGAGATACAAGAATCTTCATGGAAGGGGTGATAGTAAAGAGACCCGCGTCAAAAGCCTTGTCATAGAATGTATTTAAACAAATCCCGTTGTCGGGACTCATGCGGTCCGCTTTGTCCCTGCATTTTGAATAAGGCTTTATATGACTTGCGACAAGCATTTGCGGCAATTCGCAGCCGGAAATATAACATCGGTTGTCGTACGCCGAAAGAACGGCCTGCTTGAAAAAGTGGCGCTCCCGCGAGACCTTGCTGTGATTCGTCAGCGAGGAAAGCGGCTTGGCTCCGTGAAGCGGAGACGAGTCGAACAGGGCGAGACCCGTGAGGGATTCCGCTTCAAGACTCAGCGCTCCCCAATCGTGCTTGAATTCCTCGTAGATAGCTTTGTCCTTCGAGGCGACATGCTCTAAGCCCTCGCCGGCCTTCGGGTCGAGGTGCTGGAAATTCCGCATGCGCATGACGATAGAGCTGACCGAATGAGGAATGAGCTCGGCAACCTGCTGAATGGTCTTGTTGCTCGGATTTATCTTGTTGAGCGGCGTGACGCAATACAAAGCAAACGCCACAACAATATCTTCGCGGCTCCACGGATTCATTTGTCTTGCTCCTCTTCCAAGCGAATCGCGGTCGCGAGAAGCTCGATTCGGCGCTTGACGTCCAACTTCCCGAAAATCCTGATAAGCTCAGACTCTTCTTTTGAATGAGGCGCTTCAAGGCTTATGCTTCCCGAATTCTGTCCTATTACTCCGTTGTTTGTGCCGACGGAATTCACCCCGACAGAATTATCGGACCACCCCATCAGGTAGCCGACGGAGGTCGAGAGCGCGTCAGCAAGAGCTTTGATTTTCTTGGAGCTGACGGACTGAATCATACCGTTCTCCCACTTGCGAACGGTGCTCGCCCCTACTCCGACCTTATTCCCGAGCTCTTGGAGTGTGAGTCTTCTCGCGTTTCTTAAATAATGTATCTTGTCGCCCATTGTCATAAACAATCACCCCTTTGACATATTATAACATACATTTGTCGCAAATGGAATAGCCTTTTGAAAAATTTTTGAAAAAATTTTCAAAAAGCTATTTACAAACCCAAAAATATGTGTTATAATAGATTTTGTCCTAAAAGACAAAAGCGCGCTATGCGGACAAATATCGGCGAAAGGAGGCTGCATACTGTATGCTTGATAAGAAATTGCTCAAAGCACACATGGTATTAAACGATATTTCCGTCAAGGCCTTTGCGGACGCGCAAGGCTGGGGCACGCGCAAGGCGTATCGCAAGTTAAACGGCGAGACCGACTTCACCGTGCAGGAGGTCCAGAAAAGCAAGGAATTGCTGCACTTGGACGCGCCGACGACGAACAAAATTTTTTTTGCGGACGATTTGTCCTAAAAGACAAAAATGCGTCGTATAGTCGCCGAGTCCGCTCTCGCGAGGGAAAACCTTATGCTTGACTGCTTGTGCACGGCGGTGAAGCGCTTCTACGAAAACCCGAACAACCGTAAAGCCTACGAGGCTTGGAAATCAAAACAGGAGGTATTTAAGAATGAACACAATCACGATAACCATGGAGGCGACGAAGGAGAACATTGAGAAGCTCCTCTCGCTCTTCCCCGAGACTCAGACCGCAGCCGTTCCGACGGAGCCTGTCGCGGAGCCCGCGAAGCCTAAGGCCAAGAAGAAGGCGCCCGAGCCCGTTGACGAGGCCGAGGCTGCTCCCGAGACCGCTCCCGAGCCCGAGAAGATTCAGACGCCTGACGAGCCGATTCCCGAGGAGACTATCAGCAAGACCGATATTCGCGCCGTAGCGCTTAAGCTCTCCAAGGCCGGCAAGCAGAAGGAGCTCGCGGATATATTCGCGAAATTCGGCTGCAAGAAGCTCTCGGACTTCGACAACCGCACGGAAGATTACCCCGCATTGATGAAAGAGCTGGTGAGCGTCAATGGCTGATAAACACGCTTTACTGTCCGCGAGCGGCGCGCACCGCTGGCTCGCTTGTACGCCGAGCGCCAAGCTCGAAGAGAAATTCCCTGCCTCGACAAGCGAGTACGCCGAAGAGGGCACGGCAGCTCACGAGCTTTGCGAGCTGACCGCGAGATACTTCCTCGACGAAATCACCGAGGCCGAATATGAGAACAAGCGGGACGAGCTCGCCAAGGGCAAGTATTACACCGCCGAAATGCAGGAATGTGCCAACGACTACGCGAGGTTTGTACGCGGCAAGCGCGACGCGGCTCGCGAGACCTGCGAGGACGCCTTCGTCGAGCTCGAGGTCAAAGTCGACTTCTCGAAATACGTCAAAGACGGATTCGGCACCGGCGACTGCATTATCATTGCGGACAACCTTATCGAGATAGTCGATTTTAAGTACGGCAAGGGCGTCAGAGTCGAGGCCGAAGGGAATCCGCAAATGAGGCTCTACGCTCTCGGCGCGCTCCTGAAGTATAACTCGCTTTTCGACTTTGAGACCGTTCGCATGACGATATTCCAGCCGAGGCTCTCGGGCGAGCAGAGCTCCGACGAAATCTCGGTCAAGGAGCTTTTGACATGGGCTGAGAAAACGGTCAAGCCGAAGGCCAAGCTCGCCTACAAGGGCGAGGGCGAGTTTAACCCGTCCGAAGAGACCTGCAAATTCTGCCGCGCCAAAGCACAATGCCGAGCGAGAGCCGAGAAGAATCTTGCGCTCTTCGACGAGGCGCCCGACCCGCTGCTCATTTCCGTTGACGAGGCCGCGGAGATTCTCAACAAGGCTGCTGACATAAAGACGTGGCTCACCGACTTGGAAAACCTCGTGAGCTCGACGCTCCTGCGCGGCGAGAACGTCGCCGGCTGGAAAATGGTCGAGGGTAGAAGCACCCGCAGAATCTCGGACAACGGCAAGGCTATTGAGGTCCTTTGCTCTAAGCTGGAGCTCCAAGTCTGCGATTTGGTCGTGCAGGAAATGCTCTCGCTCACCGAAATCGAAAAGGCCTTCGGCAAGAAGAGAGTCGACGAAGCTCTCGGCGAGCTGATAACGAAACCGCAAGGCAAGCCCACGCTTGCGCCCGAGTCGGACAAGCGCCCGGCGCTGGTCATGACCGACAAGGTGCTGGCCGCATTTGACGAAGAATAAGGAGCCCGTGCATGACGAGAAAACCGCTTAACGACGAATCGCGTAAAAGCTGCCGACTTTTTCGGCTCATAATGATAATTCTTTTGGCGCTGGCTGTCGTTCTTTTGACCTCGTTCTACATCGGCCCCGTCTAACAAATTAAATCAAAAGGAGATTATTTCTATGGCTACTCAGATTACTACCGGTAAGGTCCGTTTTTCCTACTGCAACCTCTTCACCCCTCGCGCCGCTTCCGAGGACGCGAAGCCTAAGTACAGCGTCACGCTGCTGATTCCGAAGACCGACAAGGCGACTCTCGCCAAAATCAAGGCGGCTATGGAGGAGGCCAAGCAGAAATACATCACCGGTCACAGCGGCAAGAAGCTCCCCTCCAACCTCAAGAGCTCTCTCCACGACGGCGACGGCGAGCGCCCCAACGGCGGCGAATTCGGCGAAGAGTGCAAGGGCTGCTACGTTATCACGGTAAGCTCCAACAATCAGCCCGTTATCGTTGACGCGCAGAAGGTGCCGATTACCGACGAGCGCGAGCTTTATTCGGGGTGCTACGGCCGCGCAATCATCAACTTCTACGTGTATGACACCAACGGCAACAAGGGAATCACCGCCGGCCTTAACGGCGTGATGAAGCTCTACGACGGCGAGCCCCTCGGCGGCGGTATCGTTACCGATTCCGATTGGGACGACGGCTGGGAAGATGATGACGATGACAACGGAAGCCTCCTCGACTAAAACAAGCTCCAAATCGCTCCGTATCGCGATTTACCTGTTCAGAGTATAGATTTAAGGGCTAAGCTCTAAAATCGCGATATGGAGCGTTCTGGGCTCAAATAAGGAGGCATTTATGAAAACCTTAGCAATAGACATTGAAACCTATTCCTCGGTATCACTCCTTGACTGCGGCGTGTACGCCTACGCGGCGAGCCCCGACTTCGAGATTCTGCTCTTCGGGTACGCGTGGGACGACGGTCCCGTCGAGGTTATCGACCTGAAAAGCGGTCAGGAGCTGCCTGAGGACGTCCACAACGCTCTGTATGACCCCGAAATCCTTAAGACAGCATTTAATGCTAACTTCGAGAGAACGTGCCTCACGGCTTATTTCGGGACCTATACGGACCCCGCGCAATGGAGCTGCACCGCCGTTATGGCACGCGAGCTCGGGCTCCCCGGCAGCTTGGAGGCGGTCGGTACGGTTATCGGGCTCCCCGAGGACAAGCAAAAATCCAAAACCGGCAAGGCACTGATTCGCGAGTTTTCTATCCCCTGCAAGCCTACCAAAAAGAACGGGAATCGCACGAGAAATCTTCCCGAGCACGACCCCGAGAATTGGGCTTTGTATATCGAGTACAACCGGCAAGACGTCGAAGCGGAGCGAGCTATTCGCAAGAGGCTCTCCCGCTATAAGCTCTACCCCTTCGAGCAGCTCCTTTGGCAGCACGACCAGCATATCAACGACCGCGGCGTCGGCGTCGACTTGGCGCTCGCTGAAAAGGCGGTCGAGATAGACAAGGTAATCAAAGGCCGGCTGCTTGACGACGCAAAGGTGCTCACGGGGCTCGAGAATCCGAAGAGCACGGCGCAGCTCAAAGGCTGGATAGAGGAGCAAGCGGGAATCACGGTCGAGAGTCTCAACAAGAAGAATATCGCGACCGTGAGAGCGGACGCCGGCTGCGAGAGCGTCGACAAAATGCTCAATATCAGAGCGGGCCTTGCAAAGACCTCGACCGAGAAATACAACGCCATGCTCCGAACGGCTTGCCCTGACAGCAGGATTCGCGGCCTCACTCAATTCTACGGCGCGGCCCGCACGGGACGCTGGGCCGGTCGGCTGGTGCAAATGCAAAACCTTCCGCAAAACAAAATGCCCGACAAGGACCTTGACACCGCTCGGCAGCTTGTCGCCGCAGGTGACCTCGAAACTCTTGAAATGCTCTTCGACGATATTTCGGGAACGCTCTCGCAGCTGATTCGCACCGCGTTCGTTCCTCGCAAGGGCTGCCGGTTTATCGTGTCGGACTTCTCGGCAATCGAGGCCCGCGTTATCGCGTGGCTCGCGGGAGAAAAATGGCGTCTCGACGTCTTTAATACTCACGGCAAAATCTACGAGGCAAGCGCTGAGCAGATGTTTCACTTGCCCGCGGGCTCCGTCAAGAAGGGCGACCCTATGCGGCAAAAAGGAAAAATTGCCGAGCTCGCGCTCGGTTACGGCGGCAGCGTCGGCGCGCTGAAATCTATGGGCGCCCTTGAAATGGGGCTGAGCGAGGAGGAGCTTTTGCCGCTCGTAAACAGTTGGCGTGCGGCAAATAAAGCGATAACAAAATTCTGGTGGGACACCGACGCCGCGGCTCGCAAGACGATTCTGACGCAGGCGCCCTCGAATCTTCCCTTCGGTATGGGCTTCTACAAGAGCGGCCCGCTGCTTAAGCTCCGGCTGCCTAACGGCCGCGAGCTCAGCTACGTTAAACCGAAAATCGACAATGACAGCATTACCTACGAAGGCACGATACAAAGCTCCGGCGGCTGGGGTCAGATAGAATCCTACGGCCCGAAGCTCGTGGAGAATATCGTGCAGGCTACCGCTCGCGACTGCCTCGCGGTCGCAATCGACCGCCTTGAAAAAGCGGGATTCCCCGTTGTGTTCCACGTGCACGACGAGGTTATATGCGAGGTACCAATCGGCGTTAGCTCCGCCGAGGAAATCGGCGCGATAATGTCGGAGCCCATTGAATGGGCGAAAGGCTTGCCGCTGAAAGCGGACGCCTACGAATGCGAATATTATAGAAAGGACTGATACAATGACGTTAGAGCGATTTAACGCCGCCGTCGACGAGCAGCTCGAGCTCTGCCGAAACCTTTTAATCGGCAAGGGCAAAGAGTACGCGCCGAAGTCGGACCGTGAGAATCAGGGCGATCGCCTCGAACACTTCAAGAAGGCCGCGGCTCTCACCGGCGGAAATCAGAAAAAGGCGCTGCTCGGAATGTTCTCGAAGCACATCATCTCGATTTGCGATATGTGCTCCGATTCTACGGGCTACACCGTCGACAAGTGGAACGAGAAAATCACGGACTCGATAAACTACCTTTTGATTCTCAAAGCAATGGTTACGGAGGAGGCTGATATGAATGGACAGAATTAAAACGGCAATACTTAACCCTACGGCAATTAGCGAGTGCGCCAAAATGGAGGTATGCGCGGCTCGGCTGACGCAGCACGGGCACGAGATAAAAAACCTCGAGGATTTTCTCGCGCTCTACGATAAGGAATTCAGCGAGAACACCGTGCAGGCGTTCGGCGAGCTTCCGCACCCGACACTCCAGAAATTCGGCGTCATAAACGCGGTAGTCGTCGGAGCGTCGAGGAGATTCCTCGCGCAGATAACGAGGCATCAGAACGAAGTCAAATTCATGTCGGCCTCGCTGCAGTACAGCGACTATTCCAACGAGTCGGATTTTGTCGTACCCTACGAGCTGTTAGACAGCCCCATGAAGGTCGGCTACCTCAGCCAATGCCAAGCGGCTATGGAGAAATATAAGCTCCTCGTCGACTATTGCGTGAGCAACGACTCGGCCGGCTACCTCGCACCGCAGGGCCTCAGAAATATTCTGATAATCAGCGCGACGCCGTTCCAATGGAAGCACATGATAAGTCAGCGAGTTTGCCGGCGCAATACGCCCGAGACCCGTTACGTCATGCTCAGAATCTGGGAGCAGCTCTTCGAGCTCTCGCCCTCGCTGTTCTCGCTCTCGACGGTCGGCCCGTTCTGCATGGTCGAGGGCAAATGCCGCGAAGGCAGATTCGCGTGCGGCAGTCCGATACTCGGTACCCCCAAAGAGATTATAGCAACGGATTTTCCGCTGCTCGTCGAAGAGGAGGCACCCGATGAATGATTACGAGCTTCTTAAAGCTCTCCAGAACGAGCTCATTTTGACCTTAAAGGCTCGCAAAAATATGGTAGGCGATTATGCTTCCCGTAACGTAAGCAAGGCCAAAATACACCGTCTGAGGCTCCAGATTCAAGAAGTGATGTGCCGTATAGAGAAGGCTTGCAAAAGCTCGCTCTACGTTGAAAAGGAGTCGTGGTTTTCATGAAGATAAAATTGATTGATTTTCACGGCTCGGCACCTATCCGCGCTCACGATAACGACGCGGGCGCGGACGTGTTCAGTCCTCGCGACCAAACGATTTACCCCGGCCAAGTGTACAAGCTCCCCCTCGGCTTCGGCTTAGAGCTGCCCGACGGCTACGCGGGATTCATATTTCCGCGAAGCGGACTGAGTGCGAGAGGAATCGTCTGCGAGCTGCCGCCTATCGATTCGAGTTATCGCGGCGAGATTCACGCGATTATCTCTAACGTCGGCAACGACGGTTACGACATAAAGAAGGGCGACCGAATAGGTCAGCTCGTTATACTGCCGATAGCGATTCCCGATTTTACCTACGAGGCCTTGACCGTTCGGGGCGAGGGCGCGTTCGGTAGCTCGGGGAGGTAGACCATGCGAATAAGCAAAGACAACTACTATTTGAAAATCGCGAAGGCCGTGGCCGAGCGGTCGACTTGCCTTCGCAGGAAATACGGCGCCGTTATCGTAGCCGACGACGAAATCATCTCGACCGGCTACAACGGCTCACCGAGAGGAGAAGTAAATTGCTGCGACGTTGGAGAATGCTATTGCAAAACGCATGTGGCACCTGTCGACGAGAATGCCGCAAGGCATGGCGACCAATACGGGTGCTGCGTGGCCGTTCATGCCGAGCAAAATGCGATTATCAGCGCGAGCCGACGCGAAATGCAAGGCGCGACGCTTTACCTCGCATGCCTCGACGAAACCATTGACCCCGCTCCGTGTAATATCTGCAACCGCATGATTAAAAACGCGGGCATAACAAGGGTCGTAACGAAAGCGGGTGAAGTCCATTGTCAGACTTAAAGTACGACGGCTTAATCACAATCGCGACGGGGACTTCTCGGCGGTCGACTAATTGGAAAAACAAGGAAATGCTCTGGTCGGAATTCGTCGAGAAGCTCGGCCGCGTGACGCGGACGCAGGAGACGCAAGCCGAATATGCGAGAATGCCGAAGGACGAGCGCGACGCGGCCAAAGACGTCGGCGGCTTCGTCGGAGGCACTCTCAAAGGTGGCCGCAGGAAAATCGACGCGATAGTACAGCGCCGCCTCATCACGCTCGACATGGACTCGATTCCCGCGGGCGAGGACCCGTGGCCGACCGTGACCTTGATTCTCGGCTGCGCGGCTGTTCTTTACAGCACTCACAGTCACACGGAAAAAGCCCCGAGGCTGCGTCTCGTGATTCCGCTCTCGCGGCCGGTATCGCCGGAAGAGTACGAGGCTATCGCGAGACGAATTGCCGGCGACGTGGGAATCGACATGTGCGACGATACGACCTACGAGCCTCACCGCCTTATGTATTGGGCGAGCGCCTCCACCGACGCCGAATTTCGTTACGAGGTGCAAGACGGCCCGTGGCTCGACGCCGACGAGCAGCTCGCGAGATATTCCGATTGGAAGGACCCGACGCAATGGCCCGTATCAAGCAGGAAGGCGGGCGCCGTTCAGCGTCTCGCGGACAAGCAAGGCGACCCCACCGAAAAGGAAGGAATTATCGGCGCGTTCTGTCGGATTTACGATATAGAGGACGCTATCGAGACCTTCCTCCCCGACGTCTACAAGAAGGGTGAGGGCGGCCGCTACACCTACACCGGCGGCTCTACCTCGGGCGGACTCGTTATTTACGAGGACGGAAAATTTGCGTATAGTCATCACAGCACGGACCCCATAAGCGGAAAGCTCTGCAACGCCTTCGACCTCGTGCGGATTCATTTATTCGGCAAGGACGACGAAGGCAAGCCGGCGAATACCGCTTCCAATAATTTGCCCTCGTTCAAGAACATGGTAAAGTGGGTAGAAACCAACTGCGCCGACGTAATGAAGGAGCTGCAAAGCAAGCAGCTCAACTATATCGTCGAGCTCTTCGGAGAAGGCGACGAAGCGCCGGACATGAATTGGGTATCTCAGCTTGAAGTGAATCAGAAAACGGGGCACGCGGCGGCGACGGTCGATAATATCCGAATTATCGTGAAGAACGACCCTCGCTTTAAGAACACGTTTTACTTTGACGAATTCATGGAGAGACCTATGGTCTGCGGCGATTTGCCGTGGAAGAAATTCGACGGCAAGCCTCGGTCATGGGACGACGTAGACGACGCGGGAGTACATAATATTCTCGAGAAGGACTACAAAATCGACAGCGTGCCGAAAACCCGCGAGGGAATCGACCTCGCCTTAATGGACGTCAGCCGACACCCCGTAAAAGAATATTTGCGCTCGCTCGTCTGGGACGGAGAGAAACGCGCCGAGACGGTTTTCATAGATTACCTCGGAGCCGAGGACTCGCGATACACGCGCACGGTGACCCGTAAGGCTCTCCTCGGAGCAGCGGCGAGAATATTATCGCCCGGCTGCAAACACGACCACATGCTCGTTCTGGTGGGCCCGCAGGGCTGCCGTAAGTCAACGACTTTGAAGAAGCTCGGCAAGGAATGGTTTTCCGATTCCCTTTATACCATGACAGGCAAGGACGCCTACGAGCAGCTTCAAGGGAGTTGGATAATCGAGCTCGGAGAAATGGCCGCGACGAGAAAAGCGGAAATCGAGCAGATAAAGCAATTCGTCTCGAAGCAAGAGGACAACTACCGCGCGGCGTACGCTCGCCGCACTCAATGCCACCCGAGACAATGCGCCTTTTTCGGAACGACCAACGACGAGGAATTCCTCCGCGACCCGACCGGCGCGCGCCGCTTCTGGCCCGTCGTCGTGACGGACGTCGGACGCGATTTAGGCGACAATCTCACCGGAGCAATCGTAGACCAAATCTGGGCGGAGGTCGTCTCGTACTACGAAGCGGGAGAAACTTGGTATCTCGATAACAGTATCGAGGAGCTCGCGCGGAAGGTGCAGGCCGACCATACGGAAGCGAACGGCAAGCTCGGACTTATAGAGAATTTCCTCGACGCGCTGCTGCCGGTCGGCTGGGACGATTACGACCTCGAGCGGAGGCTCCTCTTCTGGAGCGGCGGATTCGGCGAGGAGAAAGGAGGCACGGAGACGCGGACGAAAGTCTGCGCGCTGGAAATCTGGCAGGAGCTTTTTAAGGGTGACCCCAAGGGCTATACTCAGGCGCAAGCGCGAGAAATCGTCGGTCTTTTGAGAATGATTCCCGGCTGGAAGCTGTCGACGTCGGTCAACTGCGGAGCGCTTTACGGGCGTCAGCGGGGATTCGTAAGAGTCGGTTAGGTAGTCGAGGTAGCGGAGAAACGCTCAACTTTTTTCCGTCAAGGGTACGTCGGAACGAGTTTTGAGGTAGTCGAGCAACAAAGTTTTGTTGTTTTGCAACAAAGTGCTGACGACTCTGCTACCTCGATTTTCCTTTTCATAGCAAGGCTTTAGGGATTTTTGCAACAAAGTAGTTGATAAAAAGCAAAAAGAAAAAATATTTTTTGAGGGGTGTATGTAAACGTCGTTTTTCCCACCCCCACGTATTACACGTATATATAAGAAATTTTTGTTGCGTCAGCTACTCGACTACCTGAAAGGAGGATTCGCGTGTACGAAAGCGCTCTTGAAAAGAAAATATGCGATTATATCAAAGCACTCGGCGGCAAAGCGTTCAAATGGGTGAGCCCGGGCGCGACGGGCGTGCCGGACAGAATCGCGATATTGCCCGGCGGCAAAATCATATTTATCGAGGTCAAGCGCCCGGGACTGAGCGACGGGAGAAGTGTTCGGCAAAAGAAGGTCGCGGCGCTGCTCGAGGGGCTCGGCTGCACGGTGTGGAGAATCGCGGGCATGGACGAATTGATAGCGAGGTTAAACGAGTATGGAGTATAAGCCGTATTATTATCAGGCGTTCGCCGAGCAATTCGTTCTCGACAACGCCGCCGCGGGCTTGCTGCTCGATATGGGAATGGGAAAGACGGTAATCAGTCTGACCGCGGCGGATAAACTGCTGAATGATTATTTCGCCGTGAGGAAGGTGCTCGTCATAGCTCCGCTTAAACCGGCGCGGGAGACGTGGCTTCCCGAAATTGGAAAGTGGAATCACTTGAAGCATTTGAAACCGTCGCTCGTTATAGGCTCCCAGACGGACCGTATCGCAGCTTTGAAGCGCGAGGCTGATATTTATATTATCAACAGAGAAAACGTCGTGTGGCTCGTCGAGCACTATAAATCGAAGTGGCCTTTTGACATGGTGATTATCGACGAGCTCTCGAGCTTTAAGTCGAGCAAGGCGCAGCGCTTCCGGGCATTGAAAAAGGTCAGGAAGTATATCACCCGAATTGTCGGCTTGACGGGAACGCCTTCCCCGAACGGTCTGCTCGACTTGTGGCCGGAGATGTATCTGCTTGACGAAGGCAAGGCTCTCGGCAGAACGCTGACGAGCTACCGCGATACTTATTTCTTGCCGGACAAACGGAACGCCGTGACGGTTTTCTCGTGGAAACCGAAAGAGGGCGCCGAGACGAAAATCTACGAGAAATTGAGCGGGCTCTGTATCAGCATGAAGTCGTCGGAATACTTGCAGCTTCCCGAGAGGCTTCTGCTTCGGCGGGAATTCGAGTTGTCGGAGTCGGCGCGGTGGCTGTACAAGCAGCTCGAGCGCGACACCCTCCTTCCCTTCGCGGACGGAGATATTGACGCTCCTACCGCGGCGGTACTCACAAACAAACTTATGCAGGCCGCGGGCGGCGCGGCGTACAACGAGAACGGGAATGTCAGAGAGCTTCACAACGACAAGCTCGAGGCGCTCGATACCTTAATCGAGGAGGCGAACGGTCAGCCCGTTCTGGTGTTCTACGCGTACAAGCACGAGCGCGACAGAATAATGGCTCGCTATCCCGAGGCGGTCGACATAAAGGAGAATACGGCGGTCACGCGCTGGAATAAGGGCGAGATTCCTATTCTCCTCGCTCACCCCGCGAGCGCGGGTCACGGCTTGAATTTACAAGCCGGCGGTCATATCGCGATATGGTACGGACTTCCGACGAGCTTGGAGCTTTTCCAGCAAGCTAATAAGCGGCTGCACCGCCCCGGGCAGAAGGAGACCGTGCTGATTCACGTGATACTGATGAAGGACACCTACGACTATAAGGTCTTAGACGATATTCTCACGCCGAAGGAGGCGCGGCAGAATTCGCTCATAGAGGCTTTGAAAGCGAGAATAACGGAGGTATGTACATGACGGTAGAAGAGGCGAAGGAATACCTCGAGCGCGGATTCGCGTATCGGGAGAAGATTCAGGGCGAGCAAAGGCGATTGGACCATTGGCGGCACGTTGCCGAGTCTATGGCGATAAAGTCCGGCTCCGGCGGCGGAAGCTCTTATCCCTCGAAGAAGGTGGAGACCTGCGCGGTCAATATCGTGGATATTGAAAGCGAGATTCAGGAGGAGCTCGACCGTTTGCAGCAAATCGAGCTTGAAATAGAATCGGCGATAAACAAATACGTCGAGGACCCGAAGCTGAAATTGCTTCTCGAAATGAGGTACTTGAATTATATGCGGTGGCGGGAAATCTCGTCGACGCTGCACATGACTCTCCGCTGGGTAATGACGCTTCACAAGGACGCGGTCGAGGCCTTTGCGGAGAAAGCACCTGCGGTGCATTAAGTAGACGCTTTGAAAGCGATTTACAAACGGCTTAAGAGTGCGATATAATGTAAAATGCGGGAGCGCGAGGGGTGGGCTGTCCTTTTGCGCTTTTTGCTTTATTACGGGTAGCTGCGGGGAATACTCCGCTTTTACCGGCGAGACGCGGTGTAGGCCTCCGGTGCCGCGCCTCGTCTTTTTCGGCTGGAGGAAAGGAGGTCGTTAGGAGGAGGCGATAGTTGTGGCTAAGTTGACCGACAAACAACGGAAAATGATTATCGCTGACCGCGCGGAGGGCTCGAGCATACGAGCCTTAGCGGCACACTATAAAGTCTCCACTACGACCATACAATCTGTGCTGAAAAGCGATACAGAGTTAATGCAGAAAATGGCGCAAAAAGTCGAGGAGAAAAGAGCCGAGAACACTAAGAGCGTGCTCGCTTATATGGACGCCAAGAAGGAAAAAGTCTGCGGAATCCTCGACAAATTTCTTGACGCGCTGCAAAGCTCCGAAAAAATCGAAGGCGCTACGCTGAGTCAGATAGCGACGGCCATGGGAATCCTTATCGATAAGTACACGGCCAACGAGATATTTAATTCCGGCGACGCCGAGAGCAATAACCTGTTTGAAGCGCTCGACTCTATCGGAGAGGAGGGCTTCGATGACATACCGGAAATTCAGCGCGAGGCAGAAGGTAACGCTTCTGTGGTGGAAAACAAAAAGCTTCCGAAGTAAAGACGGAATCATCTGCGACGGCTCTATCCGTTCCGGCAAGACCGTCTCAATGTCGGTAGGCTTTATCCTTTGGAGCATGCGGACCTTTAACAACGAGAGCTTCGCGATTTGCGGACGCACCATTGAGGCCTTGCGCCGCAACGTTATCGTACATATCCCGACATGGCTCGAGGGCATATTCAAGGTCACCGAACGACGCAGCGAAAACAAGCTGATTGTGACGCTTGGCAACCGCACGAATACGTATTACCTTTTCGGCGGCCGCGACGAATCCAGCTACACGCTGATTCAAGGAATCACGCTCGCCGGCGTTCTGTTCGACGAGGTCGCGCTCATGCCTCGCTCCTTCGTAGAGCAGGCTATGGCGAGATGTTCCGTGTCCGGCTCCAAGTTTTGGTTTAACTGCAACCCCGAGAGCCCGGGTCATTGGTTTTATAAAGAGTGGATTTGCAAGGCGCGGGAGCGCAATATGCTTTACCTCCACTTCACCATGGACGACAATCTCAGCCTCGACCCCGCGATAAAAACGCGCTACGCGGGAATGTACAGCGGGGTGTTCTACGACCGATATATTCGCGGGCTTTGGGTAGTCGCGGAGGGCTTGATTTATACCATGTTCAATAAGGCCTCCCACGTCGTCCCAGACGAGCCCCGCGAATACGAGGAATATTATATCTCTTGCGACTACGGTACTCTAAATCCGACGTCTATGGGCCTCTGGGGACGTTCTGAGGGCAAATGGTATCGGATTCGAGAATATTACTACAACGGAAGGAAAGAATCGTACCAACGGACCGACGAGGAGCACTACGAAGCGCTTGAAAAGCTCGCAGGCGGCCTCCCGATTCGCAAGGTCATTGTCGACCCTTCCGCTGCGTCGTTTATAGAGGTTATCAGACGCCACGACAAGTATATCGTGGAGCACGCGTCGAACAGAGTAATCGACGGAATCCGCGACGTCGCGACTCACTTAAACGCTGGAGACATTTTGATTTGCGAGTGCTGCAAGGACTGCATTCGCGAATTCGGCCTTTATCGGTGGGACGAAAAAGCGGCGGAAGATAAACCACTCAAAACTGACGACCATGCAATGGACGATTTAAGATACTTTGTGCGGGCGGTGTTCGCGCCTGCGAGATTCAGCTTTTAAGGAGGCGGGATAAATGCTTTTTGATAAACCTATTGAGCGTCAGCTTTTAGACCTGCGCCTGAAAGCTAACGGACCTATGACGGAGCTCCAATTCTACGCGAAGGAAATAATCGAGTGGAAGAATTCTCCGGCGCGTCAGGAAATGCTCGACGGCGACCGCTACTACAACGGGCAGCACGATATTCTCGGGCGTCAGAGAAAAGCGATAGGCCCGGACGGAAAATTGATTGTCGTCGATAACCTGCCGAATAACAAA
Source organism: [Eubacterium] saphenum (assembly GCA_004554555.1). Classification (GTDB taxonomy): domain Bacteria; phylum Bacillota; class Clostridia; order Oscillospirales; family Ruminococcaceae; genus CAG-115. Next base: position 16,876 of record SFLN01000001.1, read on the forward strand.
ATCGTCGATAACCAATACGCGATTCACGTCGACCAGAAAACCAATTACCTCCTCGGCAAGCCGATAACCTACAAGGGCGAGAACGACGAGCACGCGAAGCTCGTACAGAAAACCCTCGGCAATAAATTCATGCGTACGATTCGCAACGCGGGCACGGAATGCTTCAACAGCGGAATCTCTTGGCTTTATCCCTACTACGACCGCAATAACGAGCTCGCGTTCCGGCTTTTCCCCGGCTACGAGGTTTTACCCTTCTGGACCGACGCGGCGCACACTGAGCTTGACGCGGCGCTCCGCGTTTATCCCGTTGAGATATATCAGGGCAGCGAGAAGAAAATCGTCGAGAAGGTCGACATATTCAAGTCCGACGGCGTGGAGACTTATCTCTTCGTTGACGGCGCCCTGACCCCTGACCCCGACAGCGTGAAGCAGAGCTACGTCACGGTGAAAACGCCGGACGGAAAAACCGAGGCGCTGAATTGGGAACGCTTCCCTCTGATTCCTATCAAATACAACTCTCGGGAGATTCCTCTGATTCGCCGCGGCCGCTCGTTGCAGGACGCGATAAATCTCCTCTATTCCGATTTTGCGAACGGCATGGAAGCGGACGGCGGAAGCACCGTGCTCGTACTGAAAAACTACGACGGGCAGGACCTCGGAGAATTCCGTAAAAACCTCGCGACCTATCGCGCGATAAAGACGAGAGCGTACGAAGGTGTCGACGGCGGCGTCGATACGCTCGAAATCACGGTTAACGCCGAGAATTACAAGACGGTTATCGACTTGCTGAAAAAGTCGCTCATTGATAACCTCCGGAGCTACGACGCAAAAGACGACAGGCTCTCAGGAAATCCCAATCAGATGAATATCCAAAGCATGTACAGTCAAATCGACCTTGACGCAAACGCCATGGAGGTCGAGCTGCAGGCTGCCTTCGAGGAGATTCTCTGGTTTGTGAATACATACCTCGCGAACAGCGGCGCGGGCTCGTTCGAGAACGACGAGATTCAGGTCATATTTAATCGCGACGTTCTTATCAACGAGTCCGAGGCCATTGACAACTGCGCTAAATCGGCGGGAATCATTTCCGATGAGACCATTATCGCAATGCATCCGTGGGTCGACGACCCGACGCGCGAGCTCGAGAAGGTCGACAAGCAGAAGGAAGAGAACGACCCCTACCGGCAAGCCTTCGAGAATATGCAGCTGCCTCCCGAAAGCGGTGGTATGAATGAAGAATAACGCCTATTGGGCTAATCGTATGAAGATACTCGAGAAATCGCTTCTCGATAACGGGTACGATTATCTGCTAAACGTCGAAAAGCAATACGACCTCGCCGTGCGCGACGTCTCGGCGCAAATCGGCGCTTGGTATCAGCGATTCGCTAAAAACAACAATATTACTCTTGCGGAAGCGCGGAAGCTGCTCACCGCGGGCGAGCTCAAAGAATTCAAATGGACCGTAGAGGACTACATCAAACACGGCCGAAAGAACGCAAGCTCGCAGGCGTGGATAAAGCAGCTCAGAAACGCTTCCGCACGAGTACATATAACGCGCTTGGAGAGCCTCAAATTACAGCTGTTGCAGCAGGTCGAGACGCTGCACGGCTTGCAGGCGAAGGGCTTGACCTCTCGTCTCGGCGAGATTTACGAGCGCGGCTACTTATACACGGCCTTCGAGATTCAAAAAGGAATCGGCGTGGGCTGGTCGCTGCACGGTATCACGGACGCCGAAATAAACAAGGTGCTCGCGCGGCCGTGGACGCTTGACCGTCAGACGTTCAGCGACCGAATTTGGCAAAACAAGCAAGCTCTTATAAACTCGGTAAACACCAACCTCACGCAGATGATAATGCGAGGCGATTCTCCCGACAAGGCAATCAAGACAATCGCCGGCAGATTCAACGTTTCTAAGAGTCAGGCGGGGCGGTTGGTAATGACCGAGAGCGCGGCGTTCGCTAACGCGGCGCGTAAAGACTGCTTTAACGAGCTCGGCGTCGAGCGCTTCGTTATCGTCGAGGCCCTTGACGGTGACACCTGCTCGCTTTGCGGTCAGCTTGACGGCAAGGTGTTCCCTATGAGCGAGTACGCGGTCGGCGTCACCTGCCCGCCCTTCCACCCGTGGTGCCGCGGCACGACCGCTCCGTACTACGAGGACCTCGAAGGTATCGGCGAGCGCGCGGCGCGCGACGAGAACGGCGAATACTACACCGTGCCGAAGGAAACCACCTTCGAGCAATGGAAAGAAAAATTCGTTAAAAAGCCGTTTACAAATCCGTCTCCGAGTGGTATAATAACGGTAGCGCCTACCGCTTCCGCACCCGAGCCTTCGGTGCCCGAATCCGAGCCGGCTGCTCCCGCTGCGGCAAAGCCCGAGGACGAGCGGCTTGAAAAATTCGGCGAGATACTCGAAGGAAATGCCAAGCTCAAAAAGGACACGGCGTTTACCGACGAAATCAAAACGGCGTTCGCAAACGGCAGCGAGGAAGCTCAGAAGCTGCTTTTGAAATACGCTGAAACGGATTCCATTGACTCGACCACCGCGAGCGGCTGCTTCTTTTCTCCTTCTACGGAAAAGGTCAATTACAATCTTGCCGGCCTTAAAAAAGATACACGCGGCGCGGCAACTTCGTTCTTGCATGAATTCGGTCACTTGGTCGACTTCAAATCCCGGCCGGGCAAAGGCCTTTATAGCTCTTGTAAAACGTCGGCTTTCGGCGACGCAATTAAACAGGATTTTGAGGATTGCGTAAAGGCTCACATGCCTAAGAAGCTGAATTCGCAGCTCGTCACGCCGAGAGATGTTGCGTATGCGGATATAAGCCGCGAGCTCCGTGCAGACCCGGAGCTGACAAATCAAATCTCCGACCTTTTCGACGGTTTGTCAAAACGACAATGCTGCGGCAAATACGGACACTCGCCGGCGTATTGGAAAACTCCGCACGAGTTTGAAAAAGAAGCGTTCGCGCACATGTTCGAGACGCAGTTTGACCCGGCGCGTCACACGCTTATGGAAAAGTATTTCCCTACGGCGCTTAAAGAATTCGAGAACATACTGAAAAATTTGTGAGGTGAGATGTATGTACTACGGTCCTAAAGATTGGGAGCAGCTTGACAGATACACGGAGAAATTCGGCGGGCGTTTTATTTGCTTAGACGACTCCGGTGTCTTTTGCTACGAGAAAGGCGAGGACGCCTACGTCTTAGCGGACAGCAACGACGAGAAGCTCTTCGGTATTATCGAGGAATCTTGCAAGACCGGCAAGAGCCTGATTCCCGAGAGATTCCCCGAATATGTTCCCCCGTTTCCTCTCGACTCTGGCGTTCAGTATTAAACGGGCTCCGAAATCGCGTTTTAAGGCTTGCCTTAGTGCTTAGGCTATAATTTACCCGCCCGAACGGGAAAAGCTCGATACGGAGCGTTCTGGGCTCAATTTGATAGGTTTTCAGCGTCTTGGCTCACGTCAAGGCGCTGTTTTTGTGGTCGCGGTAGTTGGTTATGCAGCTAAACAGTTAACCAACTACCAACGAACTACCTACTCGACTACCTGCCCGAAGCCTTTGTACATAAGACTTTATAAGCTATTGCAGCAAAGGTAGTCGATAAAAACCAAAAACAAAATATTTTTTCTGAGGGGTGTATGTAAACGCCGATTTTTGCACCCCTGCTCGTACATATATGCGCGTAAGAAAATTCGTTGCGCGCGCTACTCGACTACCTGATAAATCCGCTCGCCGCAAGGCAGGGCGTGTTTATACAAATTACCGCCGGCGCGGCGGATAACAAATAGCGCACCGCGATACCGGGACTTGCCGGAATAACAAGGACAGCGGGAACAGGAGGTACGGCTATGTTAGAATGGCTGAAGGCAATTTTGGGAGACAAGTACACGGACGAAATCGACAAAAAGGTATCTGAGGAAATCGGCAAAAACTTTGTGGCGAGAACGGACTTCAACACGCTCAACACCGAAAAGAAAGCACTCGCCGATTCTCTGAAAGACCGCGACAAGCAGCTCGAGACGCTGAAAGCGAGCACAGGCGACGTCGAGGCTCTTAAGGCTCAGATAACGCAGCTGCAGGCGGATAACCTTGCGGCTACCAAGGCTCACGAGGCCGAGGTCAAGCGCCTGAAAATCGATACCGCCGTGGAGCTCGCTCTTTCGGCAGCTAAGGCGAAAAACATCAAGGCGGTCAAGGCTCTTCTCGAGCTTGACAAGGCAGAGCTCGCCGACGACGGCACGGTCAAAGGCCTTGCCGACCAAATCAAGAAGCTCACGGAAGCTCCCGAGAGCGGATTCTTATTCGAGGCGAAGGAGAAGCCTCAGAAAAACTTTACCGGCTTTAAGCCGGGCGAAAGCGGCGAGGTGCCGCCCGGCGGCGCAATGACGCTGGAGAATTTCAGGAAGCTGTCCCCCGCGGAGCGACTCGCGTTTTCGACCGAGCACCCGGAGGACTACAAGAAACTTTATGGAGGGAATAGCTAATGGCACACACTATTTACGACAACTTTTTCCTGTCTAACGAAATCGAGGACCAGTACAACTCTCACCTCGACCTGCAGACCTTCTGCACGGTAGACAACACTCTCGTCGGTACTCCCGGCATGCTCCGTAAAATCAACGTTTACAGAGCTACCGACGGCACCGAGAAGCTCGCAATGGGCGCCGGCAATACTCAGAGCATTGAGGTCGGCTTTACTCCCAGCGAGTACAGGATTCAGCTCGCGCAGAACAGATTTGAATACTACGACGAGCAGGCAATGACCGACCCCATGCTCGTACCCGTCGGCACGAAGCACATGGGCACGGATATGTTCAACACTGTAAACGGCGACATCTACGGCGAATTCGCAAAGGCGACTCAGTTTGTCGTGACTACGAAATTCGACTTCGCGGCGTTCGCTGACGCACAGTCCGTTCTTAACCTCGAGAATCTCGAGGGCACGAGCATATTCGCGTTCGTTTCTCCTGCTGACCTTGCCGATATTCGCAAGGAGCTGAAGGACTCGCTGCAGTACGTGACCGAATTCGCGAAGAACGGCTACGTCGGCACCGTTGCGGGCGTTAACCTCTACACCAAGAAGGACGCGACTCCCGGCTCTATCTACATGGCTACTAAGGAAGCGGTCACTATCTTCAACAAGAAGGGTACCGAGGTCGAGCAGGAGCGCGACGGCAATACTCGTAAGAACAGCATTTACTCCCGCAAGTATTACCTCGTAGCTCTCACCGACGAGACGAAGGATGTCAAGATTTTCAAGGGCACCGCTACCGCCTGCAACGAGACCACCGTCACCGAGGGCAAGACCTACTACGCGAAGGTCGGCAACGGCTACGTTGTGGTAACTCCCGCGACCGGCGATAACCCCAAGACTAAGGGCTGGTACGGCATAGCATAAGGAGGGCAAAGGAATGGAAATTCTTGCGGCAGTACGCGCTCGGCTTGAAGCCCTCGGATATACCGCTGTTGAGACTGATAACGCGGCGCTCGAGTACAATATCGCGAAGGCCGAAACCGATTTGAAGGTTAAAACAAATCAGCTCGCGGTACCCGAAGGACTTTTTTACGTCTGGGCGGATATGGCCGCGGGACTGTTCCTTGCAGATAAGAAGGCCTCTGGCGGCTTAGCCGAGGCCTTCGATTTTTCTGCGCCGGCTAAGAGCGTTTCCGAGGGAGACGTTTCGGTCACCTTCGCGGTCGCCGACAAGGATTCTCCCGAGGCACGTTTCGACGCTATGCTTGACCGAATGATTCACCCCGACGAGTCTCAAATTGTAGCTTTTAGGAGGTTATGCTGGTGAGCAAGTATCAGGACGCGCTCAGAGGGCTCTGGACGGGCCTCTGTGACGTTTTTACTCTTAGCTCGATAGTTAACCCTACGAACGGGAGAAACGAATCTGAGGAGATTCTGGAGCGTTCTGGGCTGCCTTGTCGAATTTCTTTCAGTAACGTATCGAGTACGGAGGAAAATAACGACGCGGCGCTCGTGCGCCAAACGATAAAACTCTTTATCGCGAATGACGTGGTGATTCCTCCCGGCTCGAAGCTGGTAATCACTCAGGCGGGCAAAACGGATTCCTACGTGAAATCCGGCGAGCCTGCGGTTTACAGCACGCATCAGGAAATCGTTCTCGAACGTTTTAAGGGGTGGGCGTAAATGGCAAGGTGGGGCAGAGCCGATTTTCGGCAATTCAGAAGATTGCAGCAAAACATTGACAGGCTCAGTCAAAGGACGAACATGGACGCCTTTTGCCGGAAGTGCTGCAAAGAGCTCGCGGGCCGTCTGCTCGCGCTCGTGATTCCCGCGACGCCGGTCGGCAAATATCCCAAAGGCAGCGGGAAAACAGGTGGCACCCTGCGGAGAGGCTGGGGCGCGGAATCCGCGACGGCTGCGAAGGCGTACGCCAACAGCCTCGCGATTCAAAAGGTCGGCATGACCTACGTCGTCGAGATAACGAATCCCGTGTACTACGCAAGCTACGTCGAGCACGGGCACGTGACGCGAAACGGCGGCTGGTGGGAAGGCCGGCACATGCTTGAAATCTCGGAAACGAAATTGAAGCAGGTCGCGCCGAGAGTCCTTGAGCGGCTTTTGACGGAATATATGAAGGAGGCGTTTGATGTCGGCAATTAGTACGCAAATAGTAATCGACGGAATAACGCTCGCCCTTCGCGACGCTTTTCCGGACAGCTTTATCACGGCAAAGCCGGTCGAGCAGGGTCTGAGAAGGCCCGCGTTTATCGTGCACCCGCTGATACAAGGAGAATCGGATTTGCCGAGTAATCGGTCGAGACGATTCTCGAGCTTTGTGATACACCATTTCCCCGAACACCCGTGCGACGATTGGACCGTTATCGGAGACGCGCTTCTCGACGTTCTCAAAGTGATAACGCTTCCGGGCGGCGACATGCTTCGCGGAACAGATATAAGCTACGAGTGCGTCGACGGCGTGCTCCATTTTTCCGTGACGTACAAGTACAACATTTCCGGCGTGAGCGAGGCTCCGGTAATGGAAAAATTATCGATTATGCAAGGAGGGCAATAACCTATGGCAAAGGAAAACGCGGAGAAGATATTTCCCGCAGCAACATTTTCAAAGGCGCAGCTCCTCGGCTCGGCGCGGTTTATCAAACACCGCGACCTGCTCGGCGCGCTTTTGAAGGACGACAAGCGGTACACTATCGCCGAAGCGGAATCCGCTATCGGCGATTATATGAAAGGCAAGGTGAAGTAATATGGCTCTTGGCGGCGGCGTTTGGACAACGCAGAATAAGGTGCTGCCCGGCACCTACGTGAATTTTACGAGCATAGCGAAGGCCTCGGCGACTCTTTCGGACAGAGGCTTTGCGGCAATGCCGCTCATGCTCGATTGGGGCCCCGACGACGCGATTTTTACCGTCACTAACGGCGACTTCCAGACGGATAGCCTTAAGGTGTTCGGTCACGCGTACACGGACAAGGAGCTGCTCCCGCTCCGCGAGCTCTTCCAGAACGCAAAGACCCTTTACGCGTACAGACTCAACAGCGGCGGCGTGAAGGCGAGCAACGCGTTCTGTACGGCGAAGTATTCCGGAATCGCGGGCAACAAGCTCTCGGTGGTTATCGAGCAGAACGTTGACAACAACGCTTGGTGGGACGTCAGCACCTTCTTTGACACGACCGAGGTCGACAAGCAGACCGTCAGCGCGGCGGCTGAGCTTGTTGCGAACGACTTCGTGACTTGGAAGGGCAACGCGGTGCTCGAGGCTACGGCGAAAACGCCTCTCGAGAACGGCACCAACGGAACGGCGAACGCTGCGGCGTATCAGTCCTTCCTCAACAAGCTCGAGAGCTACAGCTTTAACGTGCTCGGCTGCCCCTCGGACGACCAGACTACAATAAATCTGTTCGTAAACTACACAATGCGTATGCGCGACGAGATTGGTGCGAAATTCCAGACGGTTATCTTTAACCTCTCGACTAACGCTAAAATCGGCGACTACGAGGGCATTATCGAAATCGGCAACAAGGTCACCGATTATGATTCCAGCATTGCCGGTCTCGGTCAGTATGGCCTTGTATATTGGCTCACGGGCTCGGAGGCTTCTTGCGAGGTTAACAAGTCCAATACCAACAAGCGTTACAACGGCGAGCTCACGGTCAACGTCGACTATACTCAGGCAGAGCTCACGCTCGCGCTGAAGGAAGGCCGCTTCATGTTCCACAACGTCGGCGGCGAGGTTAAAATCCTCGAGGACGTGAATTCTCTCACGACCGTCTCCGACACGAAGGGCGACGTATTCAAGTCCAATCAGACCATACGCGTTATCGACCAGATTGCGAACGATATGGCCGTGCTTTTCAACACGCGCTACCTCGGCACCGTGCCGAACGACGCGGACGGCAGAATCGCTCTCTGGAACGATATTGTCAAGCTGCATCAGGAGCTCGAGAAGATTCGCGCGGTCGAGAATTTCAATCCCGACAGCGTTACCGTCGAGCAGGGCGACACGAAGAAGGCGGTCGTTTGCACGGTCGCGAATCTGAACGTCGTAAACGCCATGGCTCAGCTCTACATGGCGGTTGTCATTATGTAAAGGAGGAGCTTAAATGGAAAATCAGCCTATTATGAACGCCCTTGACGCCGTCGCCGGCTCTCAGGCCTCCGCTTATATCACGCTCAACGGGAACAGGTACTGCTTTATGCAGCTCAAGTCCTTTGAATCGAGCATGGATATAAACACAATCGAGGTCCCGATTCTCGGCAAGCCCGGCAAGGGCAACAAGCCCGCCGGCTGGACGGGCTCGTGGAAGGGTACGGCCTACTACAACCAGAGCGTTATGCGCGAAATGCTCCTCGAGTATAAGCGCACCGGAAAGCTCGACCCCTTTGATATTCAGGTCACCAACGAGGACGCAACCGCGTCCGTCGGCCGTCAGGTCATTATCCTGAAGGGCTGTGTTACGAAGGGCGGAATTCTTGCAAAGTTTGACGCCGATTCCGAGGTACTCGAGGAGGATATCGAGGGAACGTTCGACGATTGGGAAATGCCGGAGAAATTCAACATGCTCGCCGGCATGGCATAAGAGAAAACTAACGGAGGTATTTTGCTATGAAATCTTTATCGGCCTTTTTGGCGCAGAACGCCAAGAAAATCGAGAACACCACTTTTGTCGCGTCTAAGCGCTTTATCGACCCGGAAACCGGAGAGGCGGTGCCGTGGGAAATCTGCTGCATTACTGCGGCGGAGAATCAGGCTATTCGCAAGGCGTGCATGCGCATGGTCCCCGTTCCCGGCAAAAAGGGTCAGTTTACTCAGGAATTCGACGCAACCGGTTATCTTTCTAAGGTTGCCGTACGCTGCACGCTGTTCCCGAATCTGAACGACGCCGAGCTCCAGCAGAGCTACGGCGTCATGGGTGCGGAGCAGCTCATCACCACAATGCTCACGCCTGCCGAATTCGAGGACTATTCCGCAATGGTCTTGCAGGCTAACGGCTTCCAGACCGGCGAGGAAATGGTGGAAGAAGCAAAAAACTAATTCTCGGAGACGACCCGGAGGCGAATTGCGCCTATTATTGTCTTCACAAATTCCATTGGCTGCCTCAGAAATTCCTTGAGCTTGACCCTTATACGCAGGCGTTTATCGTCGCGGCTATCGATATAAAGGCCAAGCAGGATAAAGAGGAAGCAGAAAAAATAAAACGCAAAAGAAAGAGAAAATAGTCGGAGCGGAATCGGGTCCCGCTCCGTTGTGTTTTCGGCGAGGAGGTAACGCATGGCTACAATCGGGTCCCAGCTGCAGCTCACGGATTCCATGACCTCGGTTTTGAGAAGAATCAACAGCGCCTTGCTGGTATGCCTCGACAGCTTCGAGTCTATGCAGGGAGCTTCCGGAAATTCCATTGATACAAGTGCGATAGACGCGGCGCGAAGCTCTTTGATTGGCGTTAACGCCCAGCTCGACGCGATAGCGGACGGGCAGAATCAAGTCAACAGCGCGCTCGGTCAGGGCGCGGGCGCGGCGGATAATCTGCTCGGCAAGCTGAAAGGAATCGTCGGCGCTTATTTGGGTATTCAGGGCGCAAAAAAAGCCTTTGAATTATCTGATAAAATGGTGTCTACGACTGCGCGTCTGGAAATGGTTATCGACAACAAAAACAGCTCTGACAGTATAGACGAATTGGAGAGCAAAATCTTCGCCTCTGCGGAGCGCGCCCGCGGCTCGTATCAGACGACAGCGGATGCCGTTGCTAAATTCGGGCTTATGGCGGGAGACGCCTTCTCTTCCACGAACGAGATTATCGCGTTTTCCGAGCAGCTCAACAAGAGCTTCGCCGTAGCCGGTACGGAGGCGTCGGGAATCGATTCCGCAATGCTGCAGCTCACTCAGGCTATGGGCTCGGGCGTCCTTCGAGGAGAAGAATTCAACAGCATACTCGAACAGGCGCCGAATATAATTCAGGCTATCGCCGACTATATGGAAGTGCCGAAGGGTGCGTTAAAAGATTTGGCGGCGGAAGGTAAAATCACCGCCGACATTGTGAAAAACGCGCTTCTGAATCCCGAGGCCGTTGAAAAGCTCAACAGTCAATTCGAGTCTATGCCCATGACCTTTGCGCAGGTATGGCAGTCTTTTCAGAATGAGGCGCTTATGGCGTTCCAACCGGTTTTACTCGGTCTTAATGATTTGCTTAATTCTGAAAAATTTCAAACGTTTATAGGGATAGCTACCGGCGCGCTTTCCTCTATCGCGGAATTTGCGCTTTGGGCGTTTGAGGTAATCGCTAATATAGCGGTGTTTATCGCGGATAATTGGAGCGTTATTGAGCCGATTGTTTGGGGCGTTGTCACCGCATTTGCTGCGTATGCGTTAATAACAAAAATTCTTGACGCCGTGCATAAAGGCTTTTTTAAGACGCTCCTCACGAATCCTATAACGTGGATTGCCGTGCTTATCGGCGTGGCCGTTGCAGCGATTTATAAATGGATTCAGTCGGTCGGCGGTTTACAAAGGGCTTGGGAAATTTGCAAGGCTGCTTTAATGGTAGCATGGAACGCAATGAGCGTTGCTTGGTACGCCGTAGTTTTCGGAATCACGTGGGGAATCAATAGAGTGTTAGATTTTATTGATATTCTCAAAAGCGCATGGTTTTACGCGGGGATAGCGATTGCGAATTTTGTCGGCGATATGAAAGTGTCTGTGCTTACTGTCCTTCAAAATATGATAAACGGTGCCATTGACATTATTAACGGCTTTATTAACGCGCTGAATATGATTCCTTTTGTAAATATTCAGACTATCGGCCACGTTACGTTTGCAACAGAAGCTGCCGCTGAAAACGAAGCGGCTAAACAGGCGCGAGAGGCTGAGGCAAAGAGCTTTGAAGCGGATTTAGCTGCGGCGAAAGCAAGTCGGCAAGCGAGCGAGGACGCGGCAAAAGCTAATCTGGATAACGCGGTCAACGACCTTACAAATTCTACCGAAGAGCTTGCGACTCTTTATGCGGCAAGCGCTGCCGCCGCGGGAGAAGGCGAGGCAGAAAACGCCGCAAAAGATGCGGCAAATGAGGACATTTTCAGCTCGATAGATGAAAACACGGGAAGCGCGGCGGCCTCTTTGAAAGACGTTACCGAGGATTTGAAATATCTGCGCGACAGCGCGGAACGTGAAGCAATAAACCGCTTCACAACCGCCGAGGTCAAAATCGATATGACCGGCATGACGAACAGAATCGACTCCTCTATGGACCTTGACGGCGTGCTGAGCACGCTCACTGAGGGCTTCGCGGAAGCTCTTGAAACGACGGCGGAAGGGGTGCACGCGTAATGTATAGCTTCTACTTCGACAAAATGCTTTTGCCTATCACGCCGAAAAAGCTGACGCTGAAAATCAAAGGCAACAATAAAACGGTCGCGCTCATAAACGAGAGCGAGCTGAATTTTCTGCGGCTTCCGAAGCTCACGGAAATAACATTCGACATGGTGCTTCCCATGCTCGGCCCGTACAGCTTCTCGAGGGATTTTCACCGACCCGACTACTACCTCTCGATTCTCGAGAAATATATGACCGAGCGCAAGCCGTTTCGCTTCATAGTGAGCCGTGTGTCGCCTTCTGGCGAGCTTTTATTCGACAATAATATGCAAGTAAGCCTCGAGAGCTACAGCCTCGTAGAGAGCGCCACAGACGGCTTCGACGTGACCGTTTCGGTAACGCTTAAACAGTTTATCGACTTCAAAACGAAAACCGTCGAGGTCAAGACCGTGGTAGCCAAAGCGGCGGCAAAACCCGAGGAGAAAAAGGTCGCGACGTCGACGACGAAGCGGCCGACCTCCGAGGAAAAACCGAAGGGGAAAACATATACCGTCAAAAAGGGTGACTGCTTATGGGCCATCGCGCAGGCGTGCATGGGAAACGGAAATAAATACCCTCAGCTCTATGAGGCGAATAAATCCGTTATCGACCCGGTGAATAAGAAATACGGTTACCCTAAATATACCATTTTTGCAGGGCAGGTGTTTACGATACCATGAAAGTAGATTTAATTATTCAGGAAGGCAAGACGATTTATTATCCCGTTGTCGCCGAAGGAATCACGCTTGATTGGACTCGGAAAGGCTCGCCCGGCAAATTAAAATTCAGCGTCGTCAAGGACGACGTTATCTCCTTTCAGGAGGGTGCAGCCGTAAAGCTGACCGTCGACGGGACGGCCATGTTTTACGGCTTTGTTTTTACAAAGGAGCGCTCGGGAAAAAATCCGAATCTTATCAATGTGACGTGCTACGACCAGCTCCGCTATTTCAAGAATAAAAACACCTACGTCTACTCCAACAAAAAGGCGAGCGAGGTCATCAAGATGATAGCGGAGGACTTCGGGCTCAGAGTCGGCAAGCTCGAAGATACGGGGTATGTGATTCCTTCCAGAACGGAGGACGACGTTACCCTTTTCGATATTGCGCAGAACGCGCTTGACGAGACGCTGCAAGCGAAAACTCAGCTCTACGTGCTGTACGATAATGTCGGCAGCCTCACGCTGCAGAACATCGAGAACATGAAGCTGAATCTCCTGCTCGACGCCGACACTCTGGGAGACTACTCCTACTCGAGCTCGATAGACAACCAGACCTACAACCAGATAAAAATCTCCTACGAAAACAAGGAATCCGGCAAGCGTGAGATTTTTATCGCGAAGGACTCCGCGAACATAAACGCGTGGGGCCTTCTGCAGTACACCGACAAGGTGGAGCTCTCGACGAGCGGCGCGGCGAAAGCCGAGGCCCTTTTGAAGCTCTACAACTCAAAGACCCGCAAGCTCTCCGTCTCCGACGCGATAGGCGACGTGAGAGTCCGCGCAGGCTCGTCGGTCATAGTGAAACTCGACCTCGGGGACATGCAGATTCAGAGTTATCTCATGGTCGAGGAAGTGACGCACACATTCAAGCAGAATCAGCATTTAATGAGCCTGAAATTAAGGGGTGGTATCTTTGTCGCATAACTTGGATAGCTTCTTAAACGACGTGAAACGGGCCGCCGTGGAGGCCGTTACGGCGAGCAAGCCGTTCGCCTTTATTCTTGGCAAGGTCACGAGCGCGAGCCCGCTCAAAATTCAGGTCGACCAGAAATTCGAGCTCACCGCTGCGCAGCTTATCCTCACCAACGCGGTCAGGGATTTTTCCGTCGATATGACGGTCGACCACGCCACTGAATCCGTGGACAGCGACGACGTGCCGAGAGGGCATAACCACAAGTACAAGGGACGGAAGAAGTTTTACGTACACCTCGGCTTAAAGGTCGGCGAGCAAGTGCTTTTACTGCGGACGGACGGCGGACAGAAATTTATAATCTTAGACAGAGTGGAGGCGCCGAAATGATACCTCAGACAGAAAACGACCTTTTGACTCTCGAATCCGAAACGCAGCCGAGCCTCACCTACGCGCTCGACGTGAAAAACAACCGGATTCGCGGCAAGGTCGACGAGCGCGCCGCGCTCGAGCAAGCGATTTATTTGATTCTCGGGACGGAGCGCTACGAGCACGTTATTTACTCGTGGAATTACGGAAGAGAATTTCAGAATCTTATCGGCGAGCCGAAGGAATACGCCTTGCCGGAGATAAAGCGGTGCATTACCGAGGCGCTGCTTCAGGACGACCGGATTCTCTCGGTCGACAGCTTTAATTTTTCGCAGGAAAAGAAGTCGATTCACGTTGAGTTTATAGCTCACACGATTTACGGCGATATGGAGGTGCAAACGAATGTATGAAGAAATGACCTACGAAGAGCTTTTGAGAATAAAGCTCGCGCAAGTCGCCGACGACCTCGATAAACGCGAGGGCTCGATTATTTTCGACGCGCTCGCGCCGAATTCTCTCGAGAGCGCAATGATTTATTCGGCGCTCGACATTATCCTCGAGGAAACCTTCGCGGATTCTGCGAGCCGGCTTTATCTGATAAAGCGCTGCAAGGAGCGAGGCATATCTCCCTACCCGGCCACGAGGGCGATCGCCCTCGGCGAATTCAGCTCGCCCGTTCCAATCGGCAGTAAATTCTCCTGCGACAAGTATAATTGGACCGTTACGGAGCTCGTGGAAAGTAATCGGTATTACCTCCAATGCGATACCGCGGGCGCCGACCCGAACGGCTATATCGGGACGCTTATTCCCGTTGATTATATCGAGGGGCTCGCGGAGGCGGAGCTCACCGAAATCGTGATAAACGGCGAGGACGAGGAGGAGACGGAGGCGCTGCGCCTACGCTACCTCAACAGCTTCGGGAATCAGTCGTACAGCTTTAACCGAAGTCAGTACATAGAGGTCACCGAGGCGCTTCCCGGCGTCGGCGGCTGCAAGCCTTATCGCGCGTGGAACGGTCCCGGCACGGTCAAGCTCGTTATCACGGACAGCGACTTCGGCCCACCCTCGTCTACCCTCGTGGATTCCGTGCAGACGGCTATCGACCCGACTCAAAACAGCGGCGAAGGTCTGGGTCTCGCGCCTATCGACCACGTTGTAACGGTAGTGGGTGCGACCGGAACGCGCATAGACGTGTCTACGTCGCTCGTATTCGCGTCCGGTTGGAGCTTGGCGGATTGTATGCCTCAGATAGAAAACGAGCTCGATACGTACTATTCTGAGCTCAATTCTACGTGGAGCACGGAGAACAGCCTGCTCGTGAGAATTTCTCAGATAGAATCTCGCTTGCTGACGCTCGCGGGAATCGTCGACATTTCGGGAACGATGATAAACGGAGAGGCGGCGAACGTCGAGCTTGACAAGGACGCGGTCGCGGTGAGGGGGACGTTTACAAATGCGTAATTTTAATATCGGACGCGAAATCGACCTCAAAACCTATCTCCCCGAATTACTGAAAGAGGTCCGCGAGATGAACGCGATAATGGACGCGGAAACGCCGGCGGTCGAAAAAATGTGGCAGGCCGTCGAGGACTGCATGAACGACCAGTTTATTTCCGAGGCGACGGAAAACGGAATCGCGAGACGCGAGAAGGCGCTCGGAATCGTGCCCTTCGGTACGGACACTCTGGAGGACCGCAGACTGCGCGTTTTATCTCGGTATAATGAGAATATACCCTACACGAGAAAAGCTCTTATAGGCATGTTAGAAGCTCTCTGCGGGCCTTCCGGCTTCGAGCTTCATATTGCCGCATCAGAATTCAGCGTGACCGTCAGAGTCGCGCTCGCCGTCAAGAAGCAGGCGGATATTATTGCCGAGACGCTCGAGCGAGTTTTACCTTATGAAATGGTTTACTCGGTCGAGCTTCTTTATAACACATGGGAGAAGGTCGGACGCTACACGTGGGGTGCGCTGGCCTTGATTCCGTGGAAAGCGATAAAAGAGGAGGTATTACCCTAATGGCAACAAACACGGAACACTACAACTTGAAAAAGCCGGACCCCGAGGACTTCGCCGACATTGCCGACATAAACGGCAACATGGACATTATCGACGAAACGCTCGCGAATAAAGCGGACCTCACGCTGCAGGGAACGATTCCCGAGGAGCAGCTTCCTGATTTGGGATATATTCCGGCAAGCGAGAAAGGCGCCTCGGGCGGCGTCGCGTCGCTCGATAACACCGGAAAGGTACCGAGCGGACAGCTCCCCGCAATGGACTATATCGGCACCAATCAGCGAGGCGCCGCGAACGGCGTCGCGTCTCTCGACGACACCGGAAAGGTACCGAGCGGACAGCTTCCCTCAATGGACTACGTTCCCACGTCTCAGAAGGGCGCGGCGAACGGCGTAGCGACGCTCGGGAACACCGGCAAGATTCCGACCAATCAGATTCCCTCGCTCGGATATATCCCGACGAACGAGAAAGGTGCAGCGAACGGCGTAGCGACTCTCGACGCGGGCGGCAAGATTCCCGCGAGTCAGGTCGGAGCGGTCGGCGTTCCTCCGAGGCTCACAGTCACGATAGACAGCGGCTCGACGGTTACTTGCCGAAAAGGCTCTACGACCTTCACGGCGACGAGCACCGGCGCGGCGGTTTTCGACCTCGACGACTACGGCACTTGGAACGTCACCGCGACGAAGAACGGCCAGACCGCCTCGGACAGCGTAACGGTCGACGATGTAAAGCTCTACTCGCTCGCGCTCGAATATTTCTCCGCGACGCTCAGAGTAAATTCCGAGGAGGGCGCGACCGTTTCGGTCACTGGCCCGAAGAGCTTCTCCGCGGTCGTTCCCGCCGGCGGTCAGGTGTCGTTTACCGTCGACGCGGCGGGCACGTATTCTGTCACCGCGACGAAGGGCGCCGAGACGACCGACCCCATCACCGCGGCAATCACCACGGGCGGTCAGACTTATACCGTCGATTGCCTTTTCTTCAACAGCACCTTCGCAAATAACACGTGGGTGCAGGTCGCGAAGGCGACGGCCGCGGGAAAAGCTAAGACCTTGTGGAGCGTCGGCGATACGAAGGACATAACGCTCTCTACGGGTGAAGTGCTGACGGTCGAGATTCTCGACTTCGACCACGACGACCTCGCGGACGGAAGCGGCAAGGCAGGAATCACGTTCGGCTTGAAAAACCTCATGGCGCAGACTCGGAGAATGAACGCCACGAATACAAACGTCGGCGGCTATACCGGCTCGGAGAAATACGGCTGGCTCACAGGTGAGCTGTACAATCAGCTTCCCGCAGACTTGAAACCTCACTTGAAGTCGGTCAACAAAAAGACCTCTGCCGGCAATAAGAGCACCACGATAAACACCAACGCAATGACGCTCTTCGAGTTTGCCGAGATAGAGATTTTCGGCACGACAACCTATTCGGCTGCGGGTGAAGGCACGCAGTACGCGGGATTCGCTACGGCGTCGAGGCGTACGAAATATCTTGCGAACGGAACAGGGACTGCGTACTTTTGGTTTGGGCGCTCGCCATGCGCGAGCGTCGCCACCGACTTCTGCTATGTGACCAGCAGCGGCAGCGCCAGCTTCAGCACCGCGAGCTACGCATGGGGCGTCTGCTTCGGCTTCTGTATTTAATCTAATATCTATTTGAATCGGGGCCCCTCGTGGGCCCCACAAAAGGAGATTTGCGTAAATGTCAGTTTATAAGGCGCTGCGCGGCGACAGCCCGGTACAATTCGTTGAGACAGCGAGAAAGCTCGCCGTTTTCACGAGAAAGAATTGCCTCAAAATGCCGAAGAGATACACCTTCTACGGCGCTCAGGAGCTCAGCGCTCTCGCCGACGCGGTGTACAACGAGGTCAAAATGGCGAACAGCATTTTCCCCGGAAATCAGGCTGACGCGCAGCTTCGGCGGAATCACCTCACAGAAGCAAACGCCGCTCTGCAGGCGCTTGTCGGGCAGCTCGGAATTATGGCGGACCTTCTCAAACAAAATCCCGAGAAACTCACGTGGCTCGACAACGCGCTCGAAGAGTGGGCGATTATGATAACCGACGAAGCGAAGCTAATCTCCGGCGTAAAGAAATCAGACAAGGAGCGTTACAAAAAGCTCCCTTGAATGATACACGGGTCACGTTATGATACTGTTGTCAGGGACTGCGAACAATTGGTTTGAGCGCTCACCAAACGCGAGCAACGCCAACAACTTCTGCAATGTGAACAGCAACGGCAACGCCAACAACAACAACGCGAGCAACACAAGGGGCGTCTGCTTCGGATTCCATATCCTTTATGGAATTAAGTCCGACAAAGTAAACTCGGCAGCGAGTCGAAATCAGCACTTTTATGGAAGGATAACGTGTACCCGGCCTTTCGGCAAAAATACTCCGTTGATGTAGTCGCTCGGACGCTTCTTGCATGGCGCGGTTTACGCGGACCGCGTTTCATGGGCGGTACTACTACGCAGCTATCTTAACGCGCGGAATCCCTTGCTGTACAATTTCAGGAGAAAAACATGACAAGTCTGGAAAGACACGAGGCTCGCTATCAACGGCGAGCGAAAAAGCGGCAGGAACGGCGTCTCGAGGTCAGCAAAGCATGCGGCAATTTCGAGGACGTCTTTTCTTATGCGAATTTATATCGAGCGGGGCATATCTGCTGCCGAAACGTGGGCTGGAAAAGCTCGACGCAGGCGTACCGCTTCAATATCATAACGAACACGGCCCTGACCCGGCGGGAGCTTCTCGCGGGTACGTACAAAAGCCGCGGCTTTATCAAATTTCAGCTTTTCGACCGCGGCAAAATGCGAGACATAAAAAGCGTGCATATCAGCGAGCGGGTCGTTCTCAGGACGATTTGCGACAAGGCGGTAAATCCCACGCTAAAGCCGGCGTTTATCTACGACAACGGTGCGTGCACCGAAAACAAGGGAATCGACTTCGCCTTGAATCGTCTGGACTGCCACTTGCAGCGGCATTTCCGCAAGCACGGGAATAAGGGCTACGTTCTCGTATTCGACTTTACGAATTACTTCGGCACGGCTCAGCATTGGCCTATCAGCGCCGAATTCCGAAGGAGAATGCACGACAAGCGAATCGAGGCGCTCGCGAATTATTTTATCGGCTGCTTCGGCGAAACGAGTCTCGGATTGGGAAGTCAAATCTCGCAGACCGCGGCGCTCATGCTGCCGAACAGGCTCGACCACTACATCAAGGAAAAGCTGAGAATAAAGGGCTACGCCCGATACAACGACGACGGTTATTTGATTCACGAAAGCAAAGAGTATCTTAAATTCTGCCTCGGGAAAATGAAATCGATTTGCGATTCTTTGGGAATCACTTTGAATTCTAAGAAAACGAAAATCAAAAAGCTGAGCAAAGGATTTAAGTTTTTACAAATTCGCTTTAAGCTGACCGAGACCGGAAAGGTCGTTCGGAAAATGAGCTACGAAGGCATAAAGAAAATGCGGCGGAAGCTGAAAAAGTTTAAGCGCTGGAACGTCGAGGGCCGAGTCGTGATTATCAACGGCAAAGCGATTCGGAAGAAATTCACTCTCGCCGATATTTGCTGCGCCTACACGGGCACGCGAGCTCACTTGAAACGCGGCAACAGCTTCTACGCTTTGCAGCGGCTCGACGCACTTTTCAAAAGCCTTTACGGTTTTCACCCGACCGATAAAAAGAAATGGAGGAAAGCATTATGTACTTAGTTATTGATTCGGAAAAGAGAATCGCGGAAATCTGCGAGCACCCCTGCTATGTCAGGCGGCAGAAGAACGGCGTGGTGATTCTTAGTGACCTTGAACACGCCGACGCGATTTATTCCAACGATTCGGATTCCTTCTATCCGACGGAAAAAATCGGTTATCTTTGCGAGAGTCACGTTCTCGTCGAGGTCGAGAGTGTTCCCGAGAACGTCGTCGCGGGCTTCTACTTCTACCACGCCGGCGAATTCTACACCACCGAGGAAAGCCTCACCGCTCTCGCTAAGAGCAAGGCACCCGAGGTCGCGGGACTCGTGTTCGTCAAAATGGCGGAATCCGAGCAGCTCGACGACGTTACAATCACCGAACACGCGGAGCAATTTCCCGCGTGGGGCGACGCGATAAGCTACGCGGCAAACGCTATTTGCAAATACGACGGCAAGCTCTTCCGCTGCTTGCAGGCGCACACGTCTCAGGCCGATTGGACGCCCGACGCCGCCACGAGCCTTTGGCGGCCGATAGGAAATCCCCTCGAGGAATGGCCGGAATGGTCGCAGCCGGTCGGAGCGGCCGACGCGTACGCGCTCGGAGACAAGGTTACTCACGGCGGCAAGCGTTACGTTTCCGCTGTTGATAACAACGTATGGGAGCCCGGCGCTCCCGGCGTGGGAGAAAATATTTGGAGCGAGGTGGTGTAAATGGAAGAGTCGTTTCTTACCCGACGAGAGCATGAAGAGGCAATGCTTCGGTTAGACGCCGAGAATTCGCGTCAGAACGCTCGAATCGGGGAGCTCGAGGAGCAGCAAAAGCAAATAACTTCTCTAACAATATCGGTCGAGAAACTTGCGGTAAATATGGAATCTATGCTGCGAGAATTATCCGCGCAAGGGAATCGGCTGAAGGTGCTCGAGAATCGCGACGGCGAAATGTGGCGGAAGGTTGTCGGCTGCGTTATAACAACGCTTGCCGGCGCGATTATCGGATTCGTAATAGCGCAGCTCGGAATAGGAGGGTGACGAATGAAAATTGATTGGCAGAGAAAGCTCACGAGCCGCAAGCTGTGGCTCGCGCTCGCAGGATTTATCGCAGGCCTTATCGTTATTTTCGGCGGCTCGCAGGAGAGCGCCGATAAGGTCAGCGGCGCGATTCTTTCGGGCGCTGCGGTCGTCGGCTATATCGTCGGCGAAGGTCTTACTGACGCCGCTAACAAGGGCGACGATGACAAGGAGGATAAGTAATGGCAGATGTGAGGCTTAAAGGCTTTGACATTTCCGTTTATCAGAAGGGTATCAATTTCGATACCCTTGTGAGCCTCGGCGTCAAGTTTATCATCATGAGAGCGGGCGCCGGCAGCAGCAAGGATTCTCAGGTCGATAACCACGTCAGAGAATGCGAGAAGCGGAATATTCCGTACGGCTTCTATTGGTATTCCTACGCCAAGACGCCCGAGGCTGCGCGGAACGAGGCGAGGAAGTGCCTCGAGGTTATCAAGAATTACAATCCCACGTGGCCGGTCTACTACGATATTGAGGACAAGTCGCAGATAAACGGCTTGACTCGCGCGATTCGTACGGACATGGTGATTCAGTTTTGCGAGGTAATCTCCGAGGCCGGTTATATCGCGGGCCTCTACGCGAATCCCTCGTGGCTGATAAGCTACCTTGACAAATCCCGTCTGCTCGGCAAGTATGAGCTGTGGCTCGCTTGCTGGACTGAAAACCCGAACGTGCCGACCAAGTACAACTATGGGCAAAAGGTTTGGCAGTGGGGCGCGGACACGGTAAACGGCCACAAGGTAGACGGAGACCTCGCGTACTACGACTACGGTGCGGACTCCAAGTCGAATCTGAATTACAAGGTAACGGTCGGCACCTTCAAGACGAAGGTCGAGGCGGAGCGGTATTGCGAGAAGGTCAAAGCTGATAACTTGACCGCCGAAATCTCCTCCTTTGAGGCGCCGCCCGTGATTCCCGAAGAGCCTCCCGCGGAGGAGACGGATTTTCCCTACAAGGTCGGCGATAAGGTCAAGGTCAAAGAGTGCTACCACTACGCCGCGAGCGACGAGGAGAATCCCGTCGGCGGCAAGCGAACGGCAGGACTCGCGACGGTGACGATTATCGCGCCGGGCAAGCCTCACCCGATTCACCTCGTCGGCGAGCGCGGCACGAACGGCTCCGACGTGCTCGGCTGGTGTAATCTCGCCGACGCCGAGAAGGTCGCGAGCAAGACGATAGACCAGCTCGCCCGAGAAGTGATTCAGGGCAAGTGGGGCGCGGGCGTCGCGCGCAAGGAAAAACTGACGGCTGCGGGGTACGACTACGCGGCAGTACAAAGACGAGTGAACGAGCTCCTCAAATAAAAACGGCCCGAGCTGCTTCAAGGAGCGGCTCGGGCTTTTCTTTTTCTTTGATTCTTACCGAAACCGGTAAACCCGCATAAAACAACTTACTAAAATCGGTAAAAGTCCGTTTGTTTTGCACGCTCCCAAATTCTGGAAATCACGGTATAATGATAAATGTCAGGACGAATCCGACACGGACAAAATCCTTGATTAAAGAATAATTTCGGAGGTGCTCAATATGAAAAAGAACGATATTTTAGTAGCGGCGAATCAGAAGGTCGCCGAGTATCTGGCGCTTGGCTTTATCCTTTCGTGGGGCGACAGCTCCTTCGGCGCGGACTTCCGCGTGGACCTCGAGAGAGGCGACGAGCATGTTCGCGTTTACGTTGAGGGCGAAATCTGCCGCAAGGACTACCTCGACACCGTGACCCTTAAGGTCGTTAAGATAGATTCCGCAGACGCGTTCGAGTCGGAGGACCGCGAGCCCTTGTATAAGAAGGTGTACTATGCGATAAAGTGCCGCAGAGATAGCGCGCGTTCGTGGTACGTGGATTCTAAGGAAGAGGCTCTCGAGGCTCGTAGGAAGGTCGCTGACCGTTACGACGACCGCGAGGCTGCGGGCTATTGCGTAACGCCTACCGCGGCATTTATCCGCCGACTCAAAAACCGCGCAGGCTATTCCAACGCGACCCGCAACAATATCGAAATCTATCGCAGCGAAGTGGGCTACATGGTATCTATCCGCAACCGCGAGGGTCGTGTGACCCGTGCGGACGTGTTCAAATTCAAGAATCATTAAGGAGGTCACGAATCATGAAAGTAAAGGTTTTAGACGGGCGTGACGTACACGCCC
This sequence comes from [Eubacterium] saphenum, assembly GCA_004554555.1. Taxonomy (GTDB): domain Bacteria; phylum Bacillota; class Clostridia; order Oscillospirales; family Ruminococcaceae; genus CAG-115. The sequence continues at coordinate 39,627 of SFLN01000001.1, forward strand.
TTCCCCACGTCGAGAAGCTCAAAATCCGCAATATCGACATTATCGCGAGATTCATCTCGCCCGCGAACAGCACCGATATTCTCTGCCTCATGCTCGACGGCAAGCTCACACCCTGCGTACGCATGCCCTGTGCCGAGTACGAGTTTATTCTCTGCCCCGCCTACAAGACGCCTCGCGGATTCCGCAAGTGGCTGAGCGACATCTACCCCGACGCCGAGGAATTATAAGACGCAGAGCAACGCGGCGATTTGCCGCCGCGGTAATGCGGCTGAGAGCGGTTGCAAGCCCGCCGCACAGAAAGGAGGATTCACACCTTGAAATGCAATTACAAGAACGTTCTGAAGCACCAAGTAACTAAGGACATTGATTCTACCATGGGCACCGTAAAGCGCTTGTGGGAGCTGCTGACGCTTCTGACGCTCCACCGAGAATTTGGCTTCGGCAAAGAACGGCTCAAACGCTTCGCCGAGGCTCAGCTCGACATGACTCTCGAATTCACCGAGCGCGCCACAGCGTCCGATAAGTACGACCGCAAAAGAGGCGAGTACACCAATATTGACGGCGCGATTATCAACGCGCTTAGAGAGCTGCGAGCCGACGGAATCGACCACCGCGAAATCTTGGGAGAAAACGAGGAATTTGTAATCATTGACGAGAACGGCAAACAGCGGAATCTCGACGAATTCCTCGACAGTATGGAAGGGAGGTTATAGGGTGTATATCGAAACGCGATACTACGACAACGGCAAGGTCACGGCTCAGCTCCACGAGGACTATCACGAGGCGGAATTCAAGCAGCTCGCCGACTACGACGTTTACCTCGAGAGTATCAGGGACGAGACCAGCAGACCGTACGAGTGGGAATCGCTCGAAGAGTGGGCCGAAGAGCTCGGCCTCGACCTCGAGGCCTTGGAGACGCTTCTGCTTGGCAGCGCGCTCGACATTACAAATTATGTGTGAGGAGAATTCGCATGAAGGTATTTGTGGTTATGGTAACGCACGAGGCGTCGCTCAGCAGGGTGAGTCAGGAAGGCTACAAGACGCTTGACGAGGCGCAGGCGTTTATCAAAGGGCGCTCGCATAAGCCCGAGGAGATAACGCCGTTCCGCTGGCGCGACGAACGCTACACCGAGTACGAGATTTTCGAGGTGAGCGTTTAGTCGGCGGATTCTCGCCGAATATTTCAGGAGGTAAAGCATGGACAGCACAACAAAGACAAAGGCCGACCTCGTTCGGTCAATGCACACTATCATTAAAAATCTCAAAAACGAAACACCCTTTTACGGCTCGTGGGGAAACGTACTCAGCGACGAGGCGGACGGCCGCGACTTCGTAGCCGTCGCCGAGGACGAGGAGCGCTTCACCGAGGCAGTGAAGGTATTCAAGAGAATCATGGCCTTGTACATGAAGGAGGGATTCTCTATCAGCGAGACGGTTTATTGAGGAGGCGCGAATGGGAATCTACACAGGAACAGAAACCGACAAGCCCTTTGTCGACGCCTTCAATAAGCTCACGTATCGCTGGAATCCGTGGGAGGTCTGGAACGACTTCGTGATAATGTTCTCCTGCGCGCTCTCGAATCCCGTCGACAAGACGCATTGCGCGGAGCGCGAGGAGCGTTATCTGAAAATCATCAACAAGTACGAGAAGCAGGAGCAAGACCTTTTTCCGCAGCTCGCCGCCGAAACGATTCTCGCGCTCGAGCGGAATCCCGAGCAGGATTTTCTCGGTCATATCTTTATGCTCTTGAATCTCGGGAACGGCCGCGCGGGTCAGGTGTTTACGCCTTATCACGTCTGCGAGCTCATGGCGAAAATCACAGTCGGCGAGATAATGCCGCAAATCGAGACGAACGGCTTCGTCACAATAAACGACTGCGCTTGCGGCGCGGGCGCTACGCTTATCGCTGGAATCCACGAAATCAGACGCAAGCTCGAGAAGGAGAAACTCAACTATCAGAATCACGTGCTTTTTACCGCGCAGGACATTGACAGCACCGTCGCTCTGATGTGCTATATTCAGCTCTCCCTTCTCGGAGTCGCTGGATTCGTCAAAATCGGCAACAGCCTGACGGAGCCCATGTGCAGCGGCGACTCGTTAGAAAATTATTGGTTTACGCCGATGTATTTTTCAGAGGTCTGGACGTTCCGCAGAATTTTCAGAGGGCACCTCTTCGAGAAGGGAGGTGATACGTGAATGGGGCTAAAAGACCTTAGAATCGCGAAGGGCTACACCTACCACGAGCTCGCCAACAAGAGCGGCGTCAACTATCAGAAAATTTGGCAAATCGAGCACGGCGTCATCAAACCCGAGAATATCGCGCTCAAAACCGCGGTCAAGCTCGCGCAGGCGCTCGACTGCTCGCCCGAGGAATTGATGAAACCCGATAAGAGCGAATGACCTTTGCGGCGGTGAGCTGCCGAGCTTGCCGCCGTTCTCTTCGGCCGCCCTTTTACTGATAACGGTAAAACCGCACGAAAAAGTTTTTTAACCTCGTCTGTTTTGTCGGCATACAAATCTTACTAAACACGGTAAAATAATAAATGTGAGGTGCATGACACCTAAATCAAAAACGGCGGCCGCGAGCCTGCCGAACGACAGAAGGAGGAAATTACAATGTTAAAAAGATATTGCCCCTATTGCGGAGAGCCTTTAGAAAACGGCTGCGACTGCGAACGCGAAGCAGCTGAGGAAGCGCAGGCTCGTATTGAGGAGCTTGAAGAGTGCCAGCACGACAGCGGATTCTACGCATTTCAGGACCTTATGGAGATGTACAGACGCGAAAGATAAATGACCTCGCAGAGTGGCACGGAGTCGGCGCAAGAGTGTCGGCAAGCGGGAATCCCGCCCGTGTTAATGCGGCTGAGAGCGGTCACAAGCCCGCCGAAAGCGCATTTACCAAATTCAGTAAATGCCGCACAGAAAAATTTTTTAAGTTTGGCTGTTTTGTCGGCATACAAATCTTACTAAACACGGTAAAATAATAAATGTGAGGTGCATGACACCTAAATCAAAAATTTTCAGGAGGTACTATTATGAAAGACTTAACAATGCTCAAGGGAAAGAAAATCATCAATACGGAGAACGGCAACATCCGTCTGGTTACGGACGTCGACACCGAGCTCAACAAGCTCTACATCGTTCCTCTCGATAAGGACTACGCCGTTCCGACCCCCATGGCGTACGCGAGCTTCACGCGCCGCTGGACCGTTCTCGAGGAGACCGCGGAATCCGAGCAGCTCCCCGAGGAGCCTATCGCCGCCGAGCCCGAGACCGAGGCTGCTCCCGTTGTAGAGGACAAGCCCAAGGCCAAGAAGACCAAGAAGACCGCCAAGCCCAAGGCCGAGGAGCCTAAGGCAGAAGAGACCAAGCCCGAGGAGCCCGTTGCGGAAGAGCCTAAGACCGCGGAGCCCAAGCGCATTGACGCGGCCAAGGTACTTGATAAGACCGACGACGCCGAGCCTATGACCATGGCGGGCGTGATTACCAAGCTCGAGGACCTCTTCGACATACTCAACAAGGCCTATTTCGACAACGCGCTGCCGAAACCCGTTATCACGGTACAGTCCACGCCGAAGGCATTCGGTCACTGCTCCACCAAGAAGATTTGGCGCGACGACCGCTTTGAGCGCTATGAAATCAACATCGGTGCGGAATTCCTCAACAGACCCTCCGCGGACACCGCGGCGACCATGTGCCACGAAATGGTGCACCTCTACTGCTTGGAGAACGAAATCGCGGACACCTGCCAGCACGGCCGCTATCACAACAAGACCTTCAAGACCGAGTGCGAGCTGAGAGACCTGCAGGTCGACTACGACCGCGCGAACGGCTACACCCACACCTCTCCTACGGACGCCTTCAAAAAGACTCTCGAGGAGGCAGAATTCGTTCTCGAGGTACTGTTCGCCCGCGTTCCTCCCAAGGAGAAGGTAAAGGCCGAGCGCGAGAGACCTCACAAGTACGTGTACCCCGTTTGCGGCCAGACCGTCAAGAGCACGAGCGACCTCCATATCATCTGCGCGATTTGCGACGTTGCCATGGAGCGCGAGGACTGATTAAAACGAGGTCCACGGCCTCCGTATCGAGCTTTTGGGCGCTCTTAGTATAATTCTAAGGGCAAGGCTCGAAAAGCTCGATACGGAGCGTCTGGGGCTTGTTTATGAGAGTTTTATCAAAGTTTGGTAGTCGAGTAGCTGAGAATCAGCCCACCAACTACCGAGCCCGCTACCTTGGCGGAGCCTTTGAAATCAATATCCCGTTAGGCTTGGTAGTTGAGGTAGTTGATAAAACTCAAAAACAAAAAATTTTTTCTGAGGGGTGTATGAAAACGAATTTTCTCCGACACCCATGTATCACACATACACGTAAGGAAAATTCGTTGCGTCTGCTACTCGACTACCAAAAGAAAAAGAGCAGGCTCGTTAAAGCCTACCCTTTGTCGATACCGCGAGCACGAATCCGTAAGGCAGCGCCACAAGCGCGCCGAGCGGTGTTCGACCAGCGATTAAAGTGGTGGAGATAAGGGGATTCGAACCCCTGACCTCTTACATGCGAAGCAAGCGCTCTCCCAGCTGAGCTATACCCCCATAACGTGCAATCTTCACTGCACGAATAATTATACCACTTTTTCCGCGCGTTGTCAAGGGCTTTTTGGAATATTTTGCTCGGCAATGCAAAACTTTCTCGGCACTATCCGACAGTTGTGAAACTCGGATATGCGAACTTTTTCTCTTGAAATGTGATTTGTGGGGTGCCTTTGCGATTTTTCGGGCATCGAGCCCGAAAAATCGCCGCATTTTCATCGGCTTCCCGCCGCTGAAAATGCTTGGGGGAAACTCTTCGTTTTTAGAAACGCTAAATGCGTTTCTCCCCAAACCCCTTTGCGCTTTTTGAGCGTATTTCGCGTCGCTTCGCTCCGCGAGTGACGGCGCTTCGCGCCGAGTAGTCGCGCTTCGCGCTCTAGTCCGCGGCTTCGCCGCGAGTGCCTTCGGCGACCAAAAAACTTTTTCTGAAGAAAAAGTTTTTTGGATTTTCAAAAAGACTTTTATCCGTGCACCGCGAAGCGAAAAGGGTGCAGCGTCACGCTGCCTACGCGGTGCTAGAAACGTGATTTGCGCTTACTTGAAGTACTCAATACCGTTCTTGAATATCGGCTGGTCCTTGTTTCCGTCAACGTTTTTCGCAACGTAATCCGTCAAACGCTCCGTGTGTCCCATCTTACCGAGCACACGTCCGTCCGGTGAAATTATGCCCTCAATCGCGCACATCGACATATTCGGGTTGTATCTCACATCGCCCGAAGGATTTCCGTGCAGGTCAACATACTGCGTTGCAACCTGTCCGTTGTCAATCATCTTTCTGATAACATCGCCGTTTGCCACAAATCTTCCCTCGCCGTGTGAAATCGGTATTGCGTGAATATCACCGACCTTGCACCCCGCAAGCCACGGGCTCTTGTTCGTAGCAATTCTCGTGTAAACCATCTGGCTCTGGTGTCTGCCGATTTTGTTGTAGGTGAGCGTCGGGCTGTCCTCGGTGAGCGGAACAATGTGCCCGAACGGCACAAGTCCCAGCTTAATCAGCGCCTGGAAGCCGTTGCAGATACCGAGCATAAGTCCGTCGCGGTTGTACAGCATATTCTCGACTTCCTCGGTTATCTTCGGGTTGCGGAAGAACGCGTTGATGAACTTTGCCGAGCCCTCGGGTTCGTCACCGCCCGAGAAACCGCCGGGAATTGCGATAATCTGAGCGCTTGCGGCAAGTTTCGCGAACTCGTTCACGCTCTCCTCGATATCGTTTGCCGAGAGATTTCTGATAACGAAAATCTCGGATTTTCCGCCGTATTTCTCGAAAGCAGCCGCCGTGTCGTACTCGCAGTTTGTGCCGGGGAACACGGGAATAAGCACCTTCGGAGCGGCAAGCTTCGGGGAAATGTGCGTTGTAAGCAGCTCGCAGCCTTCCTTGTACTCAACCTTTTCCGCGTCGGGGAGATACGGGAGCTTCGCCTTGAACACGGGCTCGAGAACATTGTCCCACTTCTCCTCAAGAGCCGCGATATCAAGCTTCACATCGCCGCAGACAATCTCGTAATCCGCGGTCGTTTCGCCGATAACTCTTACGCTCTCCTCACCGAAATCCTCTTCAAGTTCAAGGATAAACGCGCCGTAAGTCGGTGTGAACAGCTCTTCATCGCTGAGATTAACGAGCTTCGCGCCGATGTGGTTTCCGAGCGACATCTTGAACACGCCCTCGGCAACGCCGCCGTTTGCTACGCTCCAAACCGAGAGCGCCTTTTTGCTTCTGATGAGCTTTTCAACCGTCTTGAAAACGCTCTTAACGCTCGCGAAATCGGGCAAGCCGTTTGCGTTGTATTTCGGAGCGATATAGCCGATTTTGCTGAACGGGCACTTGAATTCCGCGGAGATGATATTGTCCGCCTTGTCCGCAGCAATTGCGAACGAAACCAGCGTCGGAGGAACATCGATATGTTCGAAGGTACCGCTCATGCTGTCCTTACCGCCGATTGCGGGCAGACCGAGAGCAAGCTGCGCCTCGTAAGCGCCGAGGAGTGCCGAGAAAGGCTTGCCCCAACGCTCGGGCTGTCCCTGCGTTCTCTCAAAGTATTCTTGGAAGGTCAAGCGGCACTTGTCGTAGCAGCCGCCCGCCGCAACAACCTTTGCCACGCTCTCGACAACCGCGCAGACTGCCCCGTGATAAGGCGACTGCTGCGAAATCGCGGGGTTAAAGCCCCAAGCCATAATCGAAGCCGTGGTTGTTTTGCCGTTGAGCACGGGGAGCTTCGCCGCCATAGCTTGAACGGGAGTTTGCTGATAACGTCCCGCAAACGGCATAAGAACCGTACCCGAGCCGATTGTGCTGTCGAAGCGCTGTACAAGACCTCTCTGCGAGCAGACATTCAAATCGGTGACGAGCTTTTCCCAATCCGCTGCGGTGTTTTTGAAGCCCGTGGAGTAGCTTACGTTGACGTCGGGAACGCTTACGGTCGTGTGCTTTTCCGCACCGTTTGAGTTGAGGAACTCGCGGGAGATATCAACAATAGTCTTGCCGTTCCACGTCATTTTAAGGCGCGGCTCAGCCTTAACGGTTGCCACAATCGTGCTCTCAAGGTTCTCCTTTGAAGCAAGCGCACGGAACTTGTCCGCGTCCTCGGGCGCAACAACAACCGCCATTCTCTCCTGAGATTCGGAAATCGCAAGCTCCGTTCCGTCAAGACCGTCATATTTCTTGGGAACTTTGTCGAGGTTGATTTCAAGACCGTCGGCAAGCTCTCCGATTGCAACGGAAACACCGCCCGCGCCGAAGTCGTTGCAGCGCTTGATAAGTCTTGTCGCTTCGGGATTTCTGAAAAGTCTTTGCAGCTTGCGTTCCTCGGGAGCGTTACCCTTTTGAACCTCAGCGCCGCAGCTGTCGAGCGACTCAACCGAGTGCGCCTTTGATGAACCCGTAGCGCCGCCGCAGCCGTCACGGCCTGTTCTTCCGCCGAGCAGGATTATAACATCATCGGGAGCGGGGCGTTCTCTGCGGACATTTTCCGCGGGAGCAGCTCCGACAACCGCGCCGATTTCCATTCTCTTCGCCATATAGCCCGAGTGATAAATCTCGGCAACGTGTCCCGTGGCAAGACCTATCTGGTTGCCGTAGGAGGAGTAGCCCGCAGCTGCCGTTGTGGTGATTTTGCGGGGCGGGAGCTTGCCCTTGAGCGTTTTCTCAACGGGAAGAAGCGGGTCGGAAGCACCCGTAACTCTCATCGCCTGATAAACATAGGAACGTCCCGAAAGCGGGTCGCGGATTGCGCCGCCGAGGCAGGTTGCCGCGCCGCCGAAAGGCTCGATTTCGGTGGGGTGGTTGTGGGTTTCGTTCTTGAACATCAACAGCCAGTCCTCGTCCTTGCCGTCAACGTCAACCTTGAGCTTAACCGAGCAAGCATTGATTTCCTCGCTCTCGTCCAAATCATCGAGAAGCCCGTCCTTACGCAGCTTTTTCGCGGCAAGCGTTGCGATATCCATGAGGCAAATCGGCTTGTTCTGTCTGCCCAAATCAATGCGGTGGAGCTGATATTTATTATAGGTATCGGCAATGTAAGACGGCTTGATGTCCGCCTTGTCGATGATTGTGCCGAAAGTAGTGTGGCGGCAGTGGTCGCTCCAGTAGGTGTCAATCATACGAATTTCGGTGATGGTCGGGTCGCGGTGTTCGCTCTTGAAGTAGTCTTGACAGAATTTCAAATCATCGTTGTCCATCGCAAGACCGTACTTCACAACAAAATCCGCAAGCTCCGCGTCCGTTTTCTCGATGAAACCGTTGAGCGTTTCAACCTCGGTCGGCACGGTGTAGGAAACCTTGAGCGTCTGCTTCTCCTCGAAGCCGCACTCGCGCGCCTCAACCGCGTTGATGAGGTAGTGCTTAATTCTCGCAAATTCCTCGTCCGAGATTTCGCCCGACAAGATGTAGATTTTCGCGTATTTCACATCGGGGCGGTCGCCCTTGCAGAGCATCTGAATACACTGCGCGGCGGAATCGGCACGCTGGTCGAATTGTCCCGGCAAAAACTCAACGGCGAAAATACGCTCGTCCGCTTTTGCCTCGGGCAGCGCGAAATAAACGTCGTCAACAGGCGGCTCGGAAAAGACTGTCGGGAGCGCTTTTTTGAAGTTCTCCTCAGAAATGCCCTCGACATCGTAGCGGTTGACAATCCGCACGTTCTTGACGGATTTCACGCCAAGCGCCGTGTTGAGGTCGGCAAGAACGTCGCCGCCTTCAACGGCAAAGAGCTTTTTCTTCTCCACATAAACTCGATAAACCATTTTTGTATCTCCTTTTTTCAACGGCATTTGCCGTAATTTTTACAACATTAAATTACCTTACCAACGCAATACCCCTTTTTCGCGCCGGTGATTTTCACCTTGACCAGCGTGTGTCGTGGGATTTGCGCGCCGATAATCCGAACGGGCGTGTAGTTTTCGGTGAAGCCCTGCGAGTACAGCTCGCTCTGCGGCTTTTCTATCAGCACGACAGCTTCTTTTCCGCGCTGCGACCGCAGAAAGTTGTCTTCAAGCGCCTCTGCCGTGTTCATCAGCAGGCGCGTGCGCTCGGTTCGCACGGATGGCTGTATTTGCGGCATTTCCGCAGCGATTGTCCCTTTTCTGAGCGAATACGGGAAAACGTGGATTTTCGCGAAGCGGATTTTTTTCGCAAATTCAACGCTTTTCTGAAAATCCTCGTCGCTCTCGAACGGAAAACCCACGATAATATCCGTCGTTATCGCGCACTCGGGGAAAACCTCGCGGAGCTTTTCGACGACGTGCAGATATTGCTCGGTTGTGTATTTTCGGTTCATTTTGCGGAGGATTTCATCGCTGCCCGACTGAAGCGAGAGGTGAAAATGCGGGCAAAGCGCGGGAATTTCGCCGAGTTTTTCGATAAGCTCGTCCGTTATCATTTCTGGCTCGAGCGAACTGAGCCGTATTCTCGGAACGCCGCTCTCCGAAACCGCTTTCACCGCGTCATAAAGCGAAAGTCCCAAATCCTGCCCGTAGCAGCCGAGGTTTATTCCCGTGAGGACAATTTCCTTGTGACCGTCCGCAAAACAGGCTGCCGCTTGCTCTCGGATATCTTCGCGAGAAAGCGAACGTACTCTGCCTCGCGCTGTCGGGATAATGCAGTAGGAACAAAATCTGTCGCAGCCGTCCTCAATTTTGATGAAAGCGCGGGTTCTGTCCTCATCGGGCACGGAACCGCCCTTGCAAAATTCACGCGTGAGCGGGTTTATCTTGACGGTCTTGACGCGGTTTTCGATGAAATCTTGCACATAATCGACAATTTTATCCTTGTCGGAGTTGCCCAAAACAATGTCCGCGTCAAACTTGAGTCCCGCTTCCTCGGGATAGCTCTGCGGAAAACACCCGCAAAGCACGATTACACCGGCGGGATTTTCCCTGCGAAACCGCGAAGCTGCGTGCCGTGCCTTAGCGACGGCAGTTCCCGTGACCGAGCAGCTATTTATAATGTATAGGTCGGCGTTTTCGTCATCGGCTTTCGTGAAACCGTTTTCAAGAAAGCGTTTTTCGATAGCCGCGCTCTCGCAGGAGTTGACCTTGCAGCCGAGAGTCAGTATTTTAAATGAGGTTTTTTCGTTCATATCCAAAAAATTCCTGTCGGAAATACACAAAAAATTTTTTCACTACACTTCTATTATACTTTAAAACTACAAATTTTGCAATAAGGTATTGACTATTTTTTAAAAAGTTGTTATATTATTTACAGGAGCAGGAGAAAAAACAGAATGCGCTCTTATAAAAACGAGAAAGAAGGCAAAGATATGGAAGAATTTATGATTAAGCTTGACTCGATTGACGAGGTTAAGGAGTTTGTTGCGCTTACGAACAAATGCGCGTTTGACGTTGACCTGATGTCGGGAAGATACGCGATTGACGCGAAGAGCATTATGGGCATCTTCAGCCTTGACCTGTCAAAGCCGCTCAAGATGATTGTTCACGCGGACAGCGAGGCGGCGGCTGATTTCGTTGAGGAAGCGGCAAAGTTTATTGCAGATTGACAAAAAAGAAGAATGCCTGTTCTGCAAAATTGGGCAAAAACCCCATTGACAAAGGCACGGAATTGTGCTAACATTTAAGTAGCAAAGGAAAATAATACGGGAAAGTCCGCGGGGCGCGGATATCGAAAGGAGAATTTTTATGACTACCGCAAAAATTCACATTAACACAATTGAGGACGTAAAGAAGTTTGTTTCCATCGTAACGGGCTGCGCTTACGACGTTGATATTGTAAGCGGAAGATATGCTATCGACGCAAAGAGCATTATGGGTATCTTCAGCCTCGACCTCTCCAAGGACCTTGAGCTGAAAATACACAGCGACGACTGCGCTGATTTCCTCGACGACATCAAGGATTTCATCGTTGCGTAACTCGTTTCAATCAAACAGCTAATCAAAAGGGAGCGTTTCGGCGCTCCTTTTTTTGTGCCGATTTGGCAGAACTCAGGCGGTTGTGTTGAAGATTTTTGTGCAATTATCCCAAAGAAGCCGTAAGTGCGGTTTTTTAGCAATTCTTACAATAAGATTTGCGTGATTTGACAGGATTTTCCATTATATCTTGGTATTTTTAAAAGGTTACAAAAAGGTTACAAAATATTTTTGTAAAATCTGCACAATTTCAACAGCTTCGATATGTTTGACATTTACCAATCCGCAAGCTATAATAGGCATACGGAAGGAGAACTGCTGAAAAATTGCTTGAAATAAAGCTTTGCAGTTCATTGGTTAAAGAGAGAAAATCGGAGGCAAAACCCCTATGAAACCCCAGATAGTAAATGAGAAAATGAAAAAGCTGCTTTTGCAGAGCAAAATAGTCAAGGCGGCGATTTTCGTTGTAATAGCAGCCGCGGCGCTTTTGCTCACGGGCGCGCTTTATTTCCGCGATGTCGTTTATATAACGGACGCGGGCGTTACCAAGGAAATCAAAACCAACCAGTTTGATACCTACGCAATCCTCAGAAGTGAAAATTATGTGCTCGAGCCCGACGATACGGTTTCCGTTCAAACCGACGCGGATAAGAAAAAGCACATCACCATCAACCGCGCTTTTGAAGTTACGATAAAAGCGGACGGTGAGGAGCGCCTGCTCAGGTTCACAGAAGGCACGGTTGCCGACGCTTTGGAAAAGGCTGAAATTGTTCTCGATGAAGACGATTTTATCAACTATTTGCCCGAGGAACCGCTTTGCGAGGGTATGAACATCAAAGTCAGCCGCGTGGAGTACGTTGAGAAAAACATCGAAAGCGCGCTGCAGTTTGAAACGATTTACAAGGACAACTCGAATTGGGCAATCGGCACTCAAACGGTTCTCGAAAAGGGCGAAAACGGCGCTCACGTCACGACCTACAAGGACAAATACGTTGACGGGGAGCTTGTTTCTACGGAAATTATCGGCGAGGAAATAACAAAGGAGCCTGTTGCCGAGGTTGTTGAAAGAGGAACAGCCTGCGCGGTGCCTTATGCGAAGATGGATAATCCCGAACAGCTGAAGCTGGTAAACGGAATTCCCGAGAATTACACGAGAGTGATTTCGGGCAAGGCGACGGCTTATTCGGCGAAACCGGGCGCACTCACGGCAAGCGGACGTTATGCGGTTGTGGGAACGGTTGCGGTGAACCCGAATGTTATTCCGTACGGAAGCGAGGTTTATGTCGTAGCGCAGGACGGAAGCCGTGTTTACGGGTACGCGATTGCGGCGGATACGGGCTACGGAATGATGGACGGGTCGATTGCGGTTGACGTGTTTATGGGAAGCTACGCGGATTCGTGCAATTGGGGCGCGGTTTACGTTGATATTTATGTGCTTTCCGAGGGCGACAATCGGTATATCAGTAAGTGGGAAAGATAATTCAAAGCCCGAGTTTGCGAACAAAATCGCAGACCCGGGCTTTTTTCGCGAAGCGTACAAAAGTCTTTTTGAAATTCTTAAAAACTTTTTCTTCAGAAAAAGTTTTTAAGCCGCCGGAGGCACTGGAGCGAAGCGTAAATACTGAAGGCGAAGCCGTCAAATCCAAAAAAGGACGATTTCACGGACTTATCTTTACCGAAAAACTCTGCATCAGTTCAGCAACCCTTGCTGATTTTTCGGGTTCGACACCCGAAAAATCGCAAGCAAGACGAACGACCTAAACTCGATGGTAAACCTTTAAGTCTAATCGCGATTTTGAGAAGCGAGGAACGAGTTTCTCAAAATCGCGCGATTTCGGCGGTTCGACGCCGCCGAAATCGCCGAGCGCGTATATATGAAAGTAAGCTCCGAGGTAAAATCCGGAGGCTAACCGCGTTTTTGGAAAACGAAGTTTTACAAAAACGCGCGATTTTTCGGGTTCGATGCCCGAAAAATCGCCGGCGCCTTCCGCAAAGCAGGCTCAAGAGCGGGTGCAGTCACGCTAAACAAGCCCGCCAGCTCCTCAATCTTCGGGCGTGACTGCACCCGCGCATTTTCGGCGGTTCGACGCCGCCGAAAATGCAATGGTTTCGCAGAAACCCCAGCTCTGTTCGCAAAGCCTGCCCGCGCTCCCCGCAAAGCCGGCTCAACGGAACACCAAAATCTCAGCAGCTCGACAAAATCGGGCTGTTTTTTGTTCACAATCGCGTTTTATGGGCAACTTGCACAAAACTTTTCATCAAATTAACACAAATTTGTAATCAAGGCTATTGACGAAAGGCAGGAAAAATTATATAATAAAAGTAGCTAACTTTAAACAAGTTTCGGGGGGTTCCCGAACGGTTTATTCACGGCAAGCGGTCTTTTGTGAAAGGAAATCAATATGTATTGTAACAAATGTAATAGTCAAGTACCCGACGGCGCAAAGTTTTGCCCGAACTGCGGCGCTCTTACCGCGCCGAAGACAGAAAACAAAAATTTCTGCGAAAACTGCGGACTTGAGCTTCCCAAAGGAGCAAAATTCTGCACGGTTTGCGGCGCTGCCGTGACCAAAATGTCAAGCGCTGAGGTTAAGCCCTCGGACGTTCTCGCGCCCGTTACTCCAAGCGAGCCTGTTTCAATTGCACCCGCAGTTGACCTTGCGAAAACAACCAACGCGAGCGTAAATACGGTTGACGCCGTAACCGTAAACACCGAGAGCGCTTACTCAATCCCCATTCCGACAAGCGATATTTCTATGCCGTCGGTCGGCGCAGCTCCCGTTGAAGAACCCGCCGCGGTTATCCCCGAGCCTGTTTCCGCACCGAGCAGCTTCGAGGAAAACGGTCTCGGATTTATCCCCGAAGCGCCCGTAATAACCGAAACTCCCGTTACCCCCGAACCTGTCGGCTATTCCGCAGCTGCGGCAAGCTATGCTGCTCCGACAGCTATGCCTTCTCCCGCACCGACAGCCGCTCCCGCTTACGCTCCAAACCCGAACAACCAGATGGAGAACCCGTTCGGCGATTTCGGAACAAGTGCGGCAGCTGTTGCTGCTAAACCGATTAAGAAAAAGAGCGTTTTGAAGCCCATTCTCATCGCAGTCGGCTCGCTTATCGCAGCTGTTCTGATTGCAGCGGGCGTGCTCTTCTTCGTCAACAAGTCGCTGCTCTTCAACATTGTCCTCGGCAACTCCGGCTACGCGGCTATGGTTGAGGGCAACTCAATCAAAGATGTTACCAATAAACTCGACGTCGGCGCAATGTCTGAGGGCATCAAATCCGCGACAAGCTCCTACGCCAACGTTTTGACGCAGATGTCAAACTATTCCTCGGGAATTACCACCACGAGTGTTAAACCCATGATGTCGTCAAGTATGAGCAATATCGGCTCCGTTGACTTCAAAACGCTTGTCAACCAGCTCGGCGATATTATGCGCGAGGCTTACGGCGCAAATTCCGCGAATATTTCTATGGATTTCAACGCCGAGCTTACCGATACCGGTCTTGCTCAGCTTGCAGGCGCAATGAACTGCACCCAAAAGGAAGTCAAGGAAATTCTCGACCTTATCAACGGTTCGGGCTTCAGCATTGATGTAACCGCTGACGGCAAGGCGCTTGAAACGTCTATGGAAATGACGGGCGGCTCGCTCAAGCTGAACGCGAAAACCGTCATCACCGAGGACGGAAATGTGTATCTCGTTTTGCCGTTCGTTTCCGAAAAGGCGTTTATGATAAAAATCGGCTCGGGTTACACCGCCTCCGCAGGACAGGTTTCCGATGTTTATCTTGAAATCGATGAAAAAGAGCTTAAGAAGATTATCGACAATCTCGTAAACGTTTATGTTGACGTTTACAAGTCAAGCAAGATTACCGTCAAGGACGGTGAAATTTCCATCGCCGGCGCAACCGCCAAGGGCAAGTACATAACCGCAAACCTCACCGGCAAGAAAATCTCCGAAATGATTAAGAGAATGGGCGAGTCCCTTGCAAACAACAGCTATTTGTGCGGTCAGTTTGCTAAGTTCCTGAGCGACTGCGGTCTGCCCGTTTCGGCAGAGCAAGTCAAGAGCACGCTCAATAGCTTGTCCGGTATGTTGGAAGGACGCGACATCGGCATCGACTTGGTTATCGAAACAGTCACCGACAACAGCTGCCGCGTGCTCGGAAAGAGCTATTCCGTTACCGCAAGCGGAAAAACCATTAAGGTTTCCGCAGTCGGCGACTTCAACATAACCACCAAAAACGGCAATACCGCAGCAATTGCTGCCGAAATCGACGGTCAGACAATCGCTTCCGCGCTCGTCGAAAAGTCCAGCAATACCGACGGCGTTTGCACAGTAACCGTTTACACCGAAGGAACTTCTGTTTCCGCAAAGGTTAAGTACACCGGCGTCAGAGAAACCACCTTCAACGGCAAGCCCACCGTAGAGGGAACCTACGAAATCAGTATGGTTCTCCCCGCAGATTTCACTCAGGCAGGCGGTTCCGACGCAGCAGCCGCTATTGTAAGCTCCGCAAAGATTGTGTTCTCCGTAAAGGTTGAAAACGACAACACCGTTAAGGAAACGCTTTCGTTTGAAATCCCGCAGTACGGAAAGCTCTCCGCAAACGCAGCCCTCACCACCGCGGATAAGCCGAACGGCATAACAATCCCGAGCGATGTTCTCGACATCACCGAAGCCGCAATGTCAGGTTCCGATGAAATCCCCGAAGACCTCAAGAAAGACGTTATCTCCTACCTCAAGGATATGAGAAACGCCATCAAGAACCAGAACGCAGGCGAGCTCGGAAACAAGCTTTCGGACTCTCTCGCACAGCTTATCGACCTCGCTGAAAACGGTCCGACTGCCGATACCTACAAAATCGGCGATTTGATGATTGCGATTTCCAACGAGAAGAGCGAAGTTATGATGTTCGACGAGCAATATCTTAACGAGGACGAAACTCTCTCCGAGAAAGCCGAGGCGCTTGTCAAGAAGTATGACGCGCTCTTGACCGCAATTGCCGAGAAGAATTACAAGATGACCGAGAAGGAATTTGACTCGTTCAACAACTCTCTCGCAATCCTCACCGCTGAAAAGGACGCACTTCAGAAGGAATATGAGGCTGTAAATTCGCAGATTCCGAGCATTGGGTTTACTTCAAAAGCCGAACAAATCGACTTCTCCTCGCTTGATTTCACCTCGCTCTCGCTTATCTTCGCGGAATATGCGATGAGATATGAAGCCGTTC
>SFLN01000025.1 GCA_004554555.1 [Eubacterium] saphenum
GATTACGACAACAAAAAGGTTGCCTACGGCGTGGGTTACGACACCAACTCGATGAACCGTCCGCTCGGCGCTATTCAAGCGCAGAAGCAGTACGGCGATATGAACACGCTTTTCATCGGTGAAGCGGCAAACAAGCGGCTCTGGCTCACGTTTGACGAGGGATATGAAAACGGTTACACGGAAAAAATCCTCGATACTCTCGCGTCAAAAGGCGTGAAGGCAACCTTCTTCATCACCCGCGACTACGCCGAGAAAAATCCCGGTCTGATAAAGCGTATGATTGCCGAGGGGCACACCGTCGGAAACCACTCGTACAGCCACCCTTCCCTGCCCGAGTGCTCAAACGAGGACTTGTACAACGAGATTATGCTCCTTCATAATTATATTTCCAAAAACTTCGGTTATGATATGTACGTTATGCGCCCGCCGATGGGTGAGTTTTCCGAGCGTGTTCTCGCGTGCGCAAAGGAGCTTGGCTACACCACGGTGCTCTGGAGCTTCGCCTATCAGGATTGGCTCACCGACAACCAGCCCGAGCCAACCGCAGCTTACGAAAAAATTACCTCGAAAACCCACAACGGCGCGGTTTATCTCCTGCACGCGGTTTCAAAAACCAACGCTGAGATTTTGCCCAAGGTTATCGACTACTGGCACGAAAACGGCTATATAATCACGCCGATGTAAAAAATCGCCTTTCCTTCAACGGGAAAGGCGATTGTTTTATTCGGTTAACTTTGTGAAAATCTCCGCTGTTCTCGCAGACGGTCTTTCAAACCGCGTTGAATCAACGAAAACAACCTTTGCGCCGTTGTAAATCATCACCGAGAAATGCTCATCAAAAGCCAGCGTGTCGTAAGAGAGCTTGTCCGAAGCGATTATGTAAGCGGGCTGCAAATTCTCCGCCGAAACGTACCCCTCCGACTTGCACAAATTCTCACCCGTGAGGCTCAAAACCGCGCTCTCAAACGTGTCCGCTCCCGCAAGCGTCAGCTTTTCGGTGACGTAAACAAAGCTCTCTGTTTTGACGTTTTTCGCTGCGTTTTCAAGCTTTGTCCGCGCGCGATTTGCGGTTTCAAGCGCTTTCGTCTGACCTTTCAGCGAGTCCGCAAGCTCGTTTCCGTAAAACGCCGCCGAAACTTCCTTGTACAGCGCGCTGTATTCCTCAAGATTTCGCGGCGCTTTCAGCGTGAGCACCTTTATCCCCTCTTGATTGAGCTTGTAAATCTCGCGCTCCGACAGCAGCGACAGCGTGAAAACCGCGTCCGGCTTCAGCTTGATTATCCCGTCCAGGTCGGGATTTTCGGTGCTTCCGAGCGTTTTCAGCCCAAGCTCCTCGGGATAATCGCAGTAGTCGCTCACTCCCACAAGCCTACTCTGAAAGCCGATTTCGCAGATTATCTCGGTGACCGCGGGCGACAGCGAAACCGCCTTCTCAACCGCTTTTTCAAGCGTTACCCCGCAGCTTATCGCGGGAAACGGCAGATTTTCCTCAATATCCGTTGTTTCGGAAACCGAGATTTCCGACGGAATTTGCTGCTCCGATTCGCAGCCGCTCAGCAGAAAAACTCCCAAAATCGCGGTACATAAGCACTTTTTTAAGTTAAGCGACATAATCAGTACTCCAAATTAAGCTCAATTCTTCCCTTAAGCCAATCCACAAACTGCCTTGCAACTCTCGGCGAGCGCCCGCCTCTTCTCGATGAAAAACGCTCTGCCGCAGCGAAAAGCCGTTCCTCGGGGATATCTATACCCATATCCTCGGCAAGCTTTTTCACGATATCGAGGTAAATCTGCTTGTCGGGACGCATAAATGTAACGAAAAGCCCGAATCTGTCCGAAAGCGACATACTCTCGTCAATCGCGTCCGCGCCCGAAATCTCGCGGTCGGCTACGGTTTCACGGACAATTTTGCGGCGGTTTGTCGTTGCGTAAATCAAGATGTTCTCCGGTCTTTGCGCAAGCGAGCCTTCAAGAACCGCTTTGAGCGTGCCGAAACGGTCATCGTTTTCACCGAACGAAAGGTCGTCGATGGTCACGATGAATTTCATATCGATTTTGCCGAGCTTCTCGAAAAGCGCGGGCAGCACATTTATATCGTTTCGCGCAACCTCAACCATTCTCAGCTCCTTGTACTCGTTGAAAATCGCCTTTACCGTCGAGGATTTGCCCGTGCCGCGGTCGCCGTACAGCAGGACATTCTGCGCAGGCTGATTGTGCAAAAAGCAAAGCGTGTTCTCGACAACCTGATTGCGCTGGATTTCGTAATTCTTCAAGTCCGCAAGCGTGATTTTGTCGGTCTTCAAAATCGGCTTCAGCTCACCGTCAAACGAGAACGCGCGGTATTTCGCGAAAATTCCCGTGCCGTTTTTCCGAGCAAAGTCAATGAAATAATCCGCGTCATAATCGAATTTTCCGTTATCGTAAGCGGGCATTTCGCGCAGAATTTCGCTGTCCGAAAGCGTTGCCCTGAACTGCTCGGACGAGAGCGAAACAAGCTCCTTTATAACGCTCAAATCGTACTCAATCGCACTAACAAGCGCGAGCGTGCGCTCTTTGGCGCATTTTGCGATAACGGGCGAGTCCGAATAAACCAACAAATCGTGCAAATACTCGCCGAGCGTCTGTCCCTTTTCGAGCAGCGTGTTCACGATATCCGAGTAGTAATCCTCGGGGTTTTCGTACCCGCAGCAATAGAAATCCGTGAGTACCACATCGTCCTTTACATTGAAAGCGCAGAAAGATTTTAATTTCGCCAAGTTCATTTGTCATTTACCTCTGAAATTATTTTCAACATTCTCTCGAAATCCTCGAAAGTGTTCATTTTTGAAAATTCATCGCGCAGCTTTGCCGCGCCGTTTATCCCGCGAACGTACCAAGCCGCCTGCCTGCGCGCCTCCTTCATTCCCGTTTTCTCGCCCTTGTCCTCGACAAGAAGCGCGATATGACGGCGCATTATCTCAATTTTTTCCTCAAGAGTGGGTTCGCACCGCGGCGTTTTGCCCTCGAAATAATCGCGGATTTGCCCGAAAAGCCACGGTCTGCCGTAAGAGCCTCTTCCAATCATTACCAAATCGCAGCCCGTTTTTTCGTACATCTCCACGCAATCCGAAACGCTTGTTACGTCGCCGCTGCCGATAACGGGGATTTTCACCGCGTTTTTCACGGATTTTATAACGTTCCAATCGGATTTCCCCGCGTAAAGCTGATTTCTTGTTCTCGGGTGAACGCAAACAGCCGCAGCGCCGTTTTTCTCGGCAATCTGCGCAATTTCCACCGCATTTATCGAGCTGTCGTCCCAGCCCGCGCGGATTTTCACGGTAACGGGGATTTTTGTCGCCGAAGCTGCCGCTCCCACAACCTCGCCGAAAAGCACGGGATTTTTCATCAGCGCGCTCCCCGAGCCGTTGTTCACGATTTTCGGCATCGGACAGCCCGCGTTCAAGTCAATGATATCGGGGTGAAACTCCTCGGCAATCTTCACCGCTTTTGCGATAAACTCGGGCTCAGAGCCGAAAAGCTGCACCGCGGCAGGTCGCTCACCGTCCGTCAGCATAAGCAGCTCGGCGGTTTTCTTGTCGTTGTAGCAAAGCCCCTTCGCCGACGCCATTTCACCCACGCAATAAGCCGCTCCGAACTCTTTCGCGATAAGCCTGTACGCCCTGTCGGCAACGCTTGCCATCGGCGCAAGCGCGGCGGTTTTCTCGATTTTCATGCCGCCGATTTCTATATATTCCAATTTTCTCACCATTTTTCAGCTTTTGTTTATTCTCCAAATATTTATTTTATCACATTTCAAACTTTTTTTCAAGAGGTTATTGTTTTTTTTTGAAAAATGTGTTACAATATAATGAATATATAATTTTACATAAGTGAGGATTTTATGGCTGCTTTGAAAAATAATTCCAAGCGCGTGGGCTTGCTCGACGAGCTGCGCGGTTTTGCGATAATCTGTATGGTTGTATATCACGCGATGTACGACCTCAAGTTCATCTTTGGCGTTGATGTACCGATTTTCTTTGAAGGTTGGTTCGATATAATCCGCGACATCTTTGCAGGGCTGTTCATCTTCATCTCCGGCACCGTCTGCCGCTTCTCCCAAAACAACATAAAACGCGGCGCGCAGTGTTTCTTCCTCGGTATGCTTATCACTTTCGTTACGCCGTTCTTCAGCAGCGTTCCCGTTACCTTCGGCATTTTACATTTCCTGGGAATTTCGATGATGATTTACGGGTTATGCGAAAAGCTGCTCGACTATATTCCCGCGCTTGTCGGAATAATCATTTTTGTGATACTGTTTGTACTGACGTGGAATGTTCAAAACGGTTTTATCGGTATCGGCGGGCTTTTCGAGTGGTACCTCCCGCAAAAAGCCTACGAGGTCGGCGTGCTGTTCCCGTTCTACCCCGTTCACATCAGATGGCTTGCTGCTGTCGGAAGAAACACAATTTGGATTTATCTCCTGCATCAGCCTGTCGTTTATCTCATTTTTTCACTTATTTTCCACTAAATTCTCAGAAAATCGACAAAATGTTTGGGCTTGCAAATTAGCTTGAAATGTTGTATAATAGTAGTATTACAATTTGTATCTGCCGTTCATTTTGTGCGGCATTTTGAAAATGATTTTTGGAGGTTGTACATATATGATAAACAACACTTTGACTATTCCCGCGATTCCTCTTCGCGGTTTGGTTATCTTCCCGTCAATGGTTCTTCACTTTGATGTCGGAAGAGAACGCTCGGTTGCCGCTTTGAAGGCAGCAGCCGCAGGTGATGGGAAAATCTTTCTCGTTGCCCAAAAGGACGCGGGCGATACCGACCCCACCAGCGAAAATATATACAGCGTCGGCGTTGTCGCGGAGATAAGACAGCTTCTCTCAACGCCCGACGGCTCAACCCGTGTGCTTGTCGAGGGACTTTACCGCGCGAAAACCGTGCGCTCGGTTCCCTGCTCCGAATACCTCAAATACGAGGTCAAGGCTATGCCCACACGCGGCGCGGCAATGTCCGCAAGTACCGAAACCGCCGCAAAACGCGCTCTTAAAGAGGTTTTCGATATGTACGCGTCAATGTCGCCGAAAATGCCGCGCGACCTCTACGAGAGCATTATGTCAGAAGAGAATTGCAGCCGCCTTTTCGACAAGGTTGTCTTCAACATCGTGCTGAGCGTTGAGGATAAGCAAAGGCTGCTCGAAACCAACGGCGCGCTCCAGAGAATACGCTTGCTTATCGCGATGCTCCACGATGAAATCGAGGTTATTCAGGCGGAAATCGAAATCGGTGAACAGGTTCGCGAACAGGTTGACAAAAATCAGCGCGAATACTATCTCCGTGAACAGATGAAGGCTATCTCCCGTCAGCTCGGCGACGGCGAAAGTCCCGCCGAGGAATTTGACGAGTACGTTGACAAAATCAAGGCTCTCGGCTTGCCCGAAGAGTCGGAGGAAAAGCTCATCGGTGAGGCGGAAAAACTTGCGAAAATGTCGAGTTCTTCTCAGGAAGCGGCGGTTCTTCGCACTTATCTCGATACCGTGCTCTCCGTTCCGTTCCACGTCAGAACCAAGGACAAAAACGACATAAACGTTGCCGCAAAGCAGCTTGACAAGGACCACTACGGTCTTGAAAAGGTCAAGGAGCGTATTCTCGAAACGCTTGCCGTGAGAGCGCTTGCGCCCGATGTCAAGGGGCAGATTATCTGCCTTTACGGCCCTCCCGGAGTCGGAAAAACCTCAATCGGCAAGTCCATCGCCAAGGCTCTCGGTCGTAAATACGCGAGAATTTCGCTCGGCGGTGTGCGCGATGAGGCGGAAATCCGCGGTCACCGCAAAACCTACGTCGGCGCAATGCCCGGACGTATAATCGAGGCTCTCAAGCAGGCTAAATCGATAAACCCCGTGATTTTGCTGGACGAAATCGATAAGATGGGCAACGACTACAAGGGCGACCCCTCTTCGGCAATGCTCGAGGTTCTCGACGCGGAGCAGAATATCGCGTTCGTTGACCACTATATCGAAATCCCCGTGGATTTGAGCGACGTGCTGTTCATCACCACCGCAAACAGTCTCGACACAATCCCCGCGCCGCTTCTCGACAGAATGGAAGTTATCGAGCTGTCCAGCTACACGCGTGAGGAAAAGTTCAACATTGCCAAAAAGCACCTCGTTCCCAAACAGCTCAAAAAGCACGGCGAAAGCTCCAAAACCCTCAAAATCAGCGACAGCGCGCTCTACGACATCATCGACTGCTACACTCGTGAAGCGGGCGTGCGCAAGCTTGAAAGAAAAATCGCCGATGTGTGCAGAAAAGCCGCGAAAATGCTGGTTTCGGGTGAGAAAAAGGTTGCCGTTACCGAGAGTAATCTCAAGGATTTCCTCGGCGTCAAGAAATATCAGCCCGAGCACCTCGCTGCGCACGATGAAGTCGGCTTGGTGAACGGTCTTGCGTGGACTTCGGTGGGAGGCACAATGCTCCCGCTTGAAGTTCTCGTGCTTGACGGTACCGGCAAAACCGAATTTACCGGCTCGCTGGGCGATGTGATGAAGGAGTCCGCTAAAATCGCCGTAAGCCTCACGCGCTCGCTTGCCGACAAGTACGGCATCGACAAGGAATTCTACAAGAACAAGGATATCCACGTCAACGCGCCCGAGGGTGCTGTTCCAAAGGACGGTCCTTCCGCGGGCGTTACCCTCACGACAGCGCTTGTTTCCGCGCTTTCCGGCACTCCCGTGCGCCGCGACGTCGCGATGACCGGTGAAATCACCCTTCGCGGAAAGGTGCTCCCAATCGGCGGTCTGAAAGAGAAAACGATGGCCGCCTACCGCGCGGGCATCACGACCGTTTGCATTCCAAAGGACAACGTTCCCGATATCGAGGAAATTGACGAAAAGGTTAAGGAAAACATAAAGTTTGTTCCCGCAGAGGATATTTCAACGGTGCTCGAAACCGCTCTGGTTCTTCCAAACTGCTCGGTTAAAACCAAGGCCGACAAAGACCTGTCCCCCAAAGCGGTCAAGAAAACCGAAATCAAAAAGAATCCCATTTTAAATGCGTAAAATTGCGCCGCGCCGAACCCTAATAACGTTCGTTTGCGCGGCGCTTTTTTGAGGAGATTTTATGATAATCAGAGAGACTACACCCGAGGATTTTGACGGGCTGATGCAGCTCTACACGCAGCTTCACGGAAACCCACTCCCCGAGAAAACTCCCGAGGTTACGGCACTTTGGGACAATATTCTCGCGGACAAAAATCACCACATTATCGTTGCCGAGGAGGACGGGAAAATCGCTTCGAGCTGCGTTTGCGTGATTGTACCAAATCTGACTCACGCTCAGCGGCCTTACGCGCTTATTGAGAACGTTGTTACCGATGAAAAGCACCGCAAAAAGGGCTTGGCAACCGCCTGTCTTGATTACGCAAGGGCGCTTGCCGAAAAGGAAAACTGCTATAAAATGATGCTGCTCACGGGTTCAAAGGAAGAAGCAACGCTCAATTTCTACCGCAAAGCAGGCTACAACAGCACCGACAAAACCGCCTTTATTCAATGGCTCAACCCATAAGGAGAATTTTATGAATTTCAACAAAGCTGAATTTGCCGCAGCTTACGGCAGCTTTTCCCAGCTCCCGCCGCCCGAATGCATTGAAATCGCTTTCTCGGGGCGCTCGAACGTGGGAAAATCTTCGCTTATCAACAAGCTGTTCAATCGGAAAAATCTCGCGCGCGTGTCCGCTGTTCCGGGAAAAACCGCGACCATAAATTTCTACAAAGCCGATAATATTTTCATCGTGGATTTGCCGGGATATGGCTACGCGAAGGTTGCAAAATCGGAGAAAAAGCGCTGGAACGAGCTTATCGGCGGCTACCTTTCGGCTGAACGCGAGCTTGCGCTTGTCGTTCAGCTTGTCGATTTCCGTCACCCGCCGACTGCCGATGATTTACAGATGATAAACGCGCTGATTGACGGGGAAATTCCGTTTCTCATCGCGCTCACCAAAGCGGACAAGCTCTCCAAAAATCAGCGTGCCGAGCGCCGCGAAATGCTCAAAACCGAGCTTCCCTGCGCCGAGGATTTGACGATTATCGAAACCTCCGCAGACACCGGTGAGGGTATCGAGGAGCTGCGCGCGATTATCGAGGAAATATCGGAAGAATAACATTTGAGAGGTAATTTATGAATATTGCTGTTGACATAATTTTGCTGATTGTGGGATTTGTCCTGCTGGTGAAGGGCGCGGATTTCTTCGTTGAAGGCGCGGCTGATTTGGCGAGAAAGCTGAAAATCCCGTCGCTTGTTGTGGGACTTACAATCGTCGCTCTCGGCACAAGCGCGCCCGAGCTTGCCGTGAGCATTTCGGCTTCTTGCAGCGGCGCGAATTCGATGGCGGTGAGCAACGTTGTCGGCTCGAATATCTTCAATCTGCTCGTTGTACTCGGCGTTTGCGCGCTGATAAAGCCTGTCGGCGTAACGAAAGATATCCTGCGCAGAGATTATCCCGTGTCAATTCTCGCAACGGTTTTGTTCTTCGTTTTCCTGATTTTCGGCAACGATATCGGCAGAATTGAAGCGGGAATTTTCATTCTGCTGATGGTTGGATATATGTTCTGGACGGTCAAATCCGCGCTCAAAAACCGCACTCCCGAGCAGGAAACCGAGAAAAAGTTTAATCCCGTGAAATGCGCGCTGTTCATCATTTTGGGCGCGGCGGCTATCGTTTTCGGAGGAAACTTTGTCGTTGACCACGCAAGCAATCTCGGCGCGGCTATGGGTATGAGCGAAACGCTGATTGGACTTACAATCTGCGCAATCGGCACTTCCCTGCCAGAGCTTGTCACAACAATCGCCGCTGCCCGAAAAGGCGAAACCGATATGGCTATGGGCAACGTTATCGGCTCGAATATCTTCAATATTCTGTTTATTCTCGGCGTTTCGGGCGTGATTTCACCGATTGAAATTGCCGCGACCGAGGTTACCAAAACCCTGATTGACAGCGGATTTTACATCGCCGTCTGCATTCTCGCGTACATTTTCTGCCTCACCGCAAAGAAAATCACCCGCGTTGAGGGCGGCATTCTCACGTTCCTGTACGTCTGCTACACCGCTTTTGCGATAATGCGCGATACGGGTGTTTTTGCAGGGGTGCTTCCCGCTTAAAGCGAAAAATTTCACAAAAATTCCCCCGAGTGCTCGGGGGATTTCGTTTATCTGATATTCAAGTGCCGCGGGAGTCCATCAACCATAAACGGCGTAAGCTCGCCGATTATCAGCGGGCGCGCGTACTCGAAAAATTCCTCGGAAACGTAATAGCCGCCGTCCGTTATCCACTCGAGCGGCACTTTTTTCTCCGCGTTTGCCACGGCTGACGCGGGAACCGAGCCTGTTTTGAGCTGATAAGGATTATTGGAAATGCGCTCAAAGTTTATCATCTTGCCGGTTTCGCCGTTCAACGCAAGCTGAACGCCCTCAGCGCCCGCGATGTAAGCCTCGGTGATGTCGCGGCGCGAAACCAGGTGTGACGCGCACCTCTGCAATGTCGAGAACACAATTCCCCGCGACTTCACGCCAAGCTCTCTGCCAATCAAATCGGACAGATAAAGCGCCGTGCCGCCGAGCATTTTGTGACCGAAAACGTCCTCGGTGAGCGAACGGTTGTTCTCCTCGCAGACGTATTTCCCGTCCGCAGTCTTTATTCCCTCGGAAACCGCAATCGTGATAACCTTTTTTTCCTTGCGTATCTCGGAAATTTTGTTCATAAAGCTGTTGTAATCGAAAACCGTTTCGGGCAGGCAGATGAGGTCGGGACCGTCGCAGTCCTCGGAACGCGAAAGCGCCGCCGCGCAGGTAAGCCAGCCCGCGTCGCGCCCCATTATCTCCACAACGTTTATCGACTCCAGCTCGTAAATGCTCGCGTCGCAGATTATCTCCTTAACCGCCGCCGCAAGATATTTCGCAGCGCTGCCGTAACCGGGCGTGTGGTCGGTCATCACAAGGTCGTTGTCGATGGTTTTCGGAACGCCGATGAACGTGATGTCGCTGTTTATCGCCTTTGAATACTTCGACAGCTTGTCTATCGTGTCCATCGAGTCGTTTCCGCCGATGTACAGAAAATGCTTGATATCCAGCTTCTTCAAAATCTCGAAAATCCTGCGATAAGGCTCGTCGTCCTTGTTGAAATCGGGCATTTTATAGCGGCAGGTTCCCAAAAAAGACGACGGTGTGCGCTTCAAAAGCTCGATGTCGATACCGTTTCTGATGTGCTCGGACAAGTCCACATAGCGCTCCTGCAACAGCCCCTCGATACCGTTTCTCATACCGTAAATCACGGGACAGTGCATATCCTTCGCTGTTTTGAACACTCCCGCAAGGCTTGCGTTGATAACCGATGTCGGTCCTCCGGATTGACCTACAATTACATTTCCAAGCTGCATTTTTTTCTCCTTTAATTTGCATATAAAACAATACGCAAATTCAATTATAATTGATAAACACTTGCATTTATTATACAATATTTTCCTCAAAAATTCAAGTGCTTTTGTCGAATATTTTCACGCTTGTCCGAAAAAATAGTTTTGAGGTGATTTTTTTGGCTAAGAAAGATATGAAGCATCATTACACCCACGATACCAAGGACGACACGCCCGTTCCCGAGCTTCAAGGCAAGGCAAAATCCACAAAACAGCGCGCAAACCCCATTATTGCGGGAACTAAGCCTCCCGCTCAGAAGGTCTGGCACAACGCCGTTCTTCCCGAGGAAGCCGCAAAACCGCTCACCGAGGGCACGGAAAAGCCGATTTCAAGCGTTTATCCCGTTATCGACACCGACCTCGCCCGCGATAATCTCGAAAACGATATCCCCGACGCGGATTTGAACGATTTGTAACACAAAAAAGCGGGCTGAAATAAACCCGCTTAATTTGTTGAAAAGTAATTATTATCTAAGCTTTCTGATGTTTTCAACGCAGCCTTCCGCCATTATTCCCGCAAGGCGCGCTGCCTGTTCAACGGGGACATTGCCGTCGCTTGTTCTCCACTCAACAAAAACGTTGAAAAAGCCGCCGACTATGTACTCCGAAACCATCTCCGCAATTTCCCGATTCAGCTTCGAGTTTTGCGCAAGCAGCTTGTCCGCAAGCTCGCCGGCAATCCCCTTCAGCCTCGTCATAAATACACCGCGCATATCCATTCTCACGCGGCTGAAATAGTAGTCAAACTCCACGGATACCATTTCATTCAGCTCGATAAAAACGTTATACGCGCTTTTTCGGATATCCGTCACGTCAATCTTATGCACAACCTCGCTCAAAAGCGAAACCATATTGCTTTCAATCTCATCGATTATGTCGCTTATGCTGCGGTAGTGCGTGTAAAATGTACGGCGGTTTATTCCCGCCTTTCGCGTAAGCTCGCTTATCGTAATGTCGGAAATGTCCTTATCCTCCATCAGACTTAAATGCGCAGCTTTTATCGCTTTTTTCGTTTTGAGAACTCTTTTGTCGGTTTCTCGCCGTGTTTTTTCATCACCCATACAAAGCACCTCCCTAAACCTCATATGTGCATAATTCTATTATATACAAATTTTGGGAGATTGTCAACACATTTTTGATATTTTCTTCAACAAACTGCGTTTAATCGTCAAAAAGCACAATTCTTCCGACTTTCAGCGTTTCGGGTACCTCAATCACTCGCTGATTTGCGCTGCCCTTCCAGTGGAGCTTCTCGTCAAGCAGCTCCTTTTTGAACTCGCCGTCCACGATAACGTCGATATACTGCATAATCTCCAGCTCTTTAACCTCGTCGAACGTGTAGCCCGTGTACAGCCAGATGTCCTTCTTCGGGAACAGCTCGCGCGATTTTTTCGCAAGACGCGTGATTTCAGCGCGGTTCTGCGGGTGAAGAGGGTCGCCGCCGCTGAACGTCAAGCCGCTTATATAATCGGGCGCAAGCTTTTGGAAAAGCTCGTTCTCGGCGTCCTCGTCAAAGGGGATACCGCCATTTATGTCCCAGGTTATCGGGTTCTGACAGCCCTCGCAGTGATGATTGCACCCCGCAACCCAAAGCACCGTTCGCAAACCGTCGCCGTTGAGCATATCATCGGTTGTTATGTTGTGATAACGCATATCTTCTCCATTGTCCGTTACATACTCTTCCTGTCCGCAATTTCAGCCATTTTCGCTGCATTGAGGCGCGTGTCGCCCTTAACCCGCGAATAGCTCAGATAACCGTTCATTCGGTCGATTTTCGTGAGGTTCTTCGAGCCGCATTTCGGGCAGACGTCCATTTCAAGCTGCTGATAACCGCAGTCATCGCAGTACGCAAGCGAAAGGTTTACACCCTCGTAAAAGCCTTTCTGCATTGCCCTGCGAACAAGCGATTTAACCGCGCCCTTGTTGTAGTCAATCGGATAGCGGACGTACTGGATTTTGCCGCCGTTGAACAGGTTCCAGAAACGCTCTTCCCTGTCCTGCTTCTGAATAGGCGTGATGTCCTCGGCAACGTGGCAATGGAAAGAATTGGAAACATACTCTCTGTCGGAAACGTTCTCGACAATACCGTATTTCTTGCGGAACTGCTGGATTTGCAGACCGCAAAGGTTTTCCGCGGGCGTACCGTAAATCGCGTAGAGATGTCCGTCCTCTTCCTTGAACTCCTGAATTCTCTTGTTGATGAACTCCATCGTTTTCAGCGCAAAGCTGCCGTCCTCGGCGATGGATTTCTTGTCTGCAAGCTGCTCCAGCTCGTTCAGCGCGGTTATTCCAAAGGAAGCGGTCGCCGATTTTAACAGCGGCTTGATTTTGTCGTGAATTCCAAGATGTCCGCCCAGGAAACCGCCCTCGCAGTAAGCAAGCGGGTTTGTGGACGCTTTCATCTCGCCGAGATATTCGTAGGTGCGGCAGTGGATACGGCGGATAAGGTTGAGGTAATAGTCGAGAACCTCGAAGAAATCACGGCTTTCCTGCTGCGCCTTTGCGTAAATCATCGGCAGGTGCAGCGAAACCGCACCGATGTTAAATCTGCCGACAAAAATCGGCTTGTCGTCATCGTCAGCGGGCTTAATTCCGCCGCGCTCGTACCACGGCGACAAAAACGCGCGGCAACCCATCGGGCTTATGATTTTGCCGTACTTTTTGTACATCTCCGCAACATATCCGTCACCCGTGAGCGACAGCCAGTCGGGGTACATCGCCTTTTGCGAGCAGGCAATTCCCGCCTCAAATACGTCCTCCAGCTCGCCGCCCTCGCCGTGCAGCTTTTCATCGTACAGGAACACGATTTTCGGGAAAAGCACGGGCTTTTTGCAGGTTTTCTTGCCTTGACCGTTCTTTCTCACTTCGAGCATTAAAATGCTCGCCATTTTCGCGAATTTTCCGCGACCTACGCCGCAGGTCATTGTGATAAACGGGTAATCTCCGCGGCTTGACGAAACGGAGTTGAACTTGTATTCCCAGCCCTGAAAGCCCTGACGGAAGTCAACCTCAACATCCTTCATCGCTTCCCTGTCGGCAACCTCCTCCGACAAACCAAGGCTCAGATAGCGCTCGTACTGCTTTTTGTAGGTTTTCTCGGCATACGGCTCGAGCAGCTCGTCCACGCTCGGCACGGTAAACCCGCCGTACTGCTGAGAAGCCGCCGCAAGCGTTACATCGCCGATTACGTCAAACGCAACCGCAAGCGTTTTCGGCTCGTTGTACCAGAGGTTGCCCATCTCAAAGCCGCCCTCCATAACGCTTTTCATATCAAAAAGGCAGCAGTTCATCGTATCGCGGCGCGCGCTCATATCGTGAACGTAAATATACCCGTCGCGGCAAGCCTGAAGCTCCTCGGCGGTCATAAAGAATTTCTTGTACAGCTCCTTGTTCAGCTCGTTAAATATAAGAGAACGCTTTGTTGAAACAAGCGCGGAGTCCGAGTTTGAGTTTTCCTTGTCGCCGATGTACATAATCGACTGCGACTTCACATAAACCTCGTCCAGCATATGAACAAAATCCTGCTTGTAGTTGCGGTAATCCTTGTAGCTTTTAGCAACTGCGGGATTTGTCGCTTCAAGAGCGCCCTCGACAATATTGTGCATCTTCGCAATCGGAATTTCGTCCTCGCCGTATTCCTGCGCCTTGTCGGTAACGTATTTGCAGATAAAATTCAGCTCATCTGGCGTGAATTTGTACATAACGCGCGTCGCGGACTTGTTAACCGCGTTCACAACCTTCTGAACGTTGAAATCCTCTCTCGTGTTGTCCTTTTTGATTATACTTATCATCTCAAGCACTCTCTTTTCAAAACGTTTTCCAACCACAAGAAATTGTGATTAATTCTAATTATAACACATTTTATTGTGTCGGTCAATATGTTTTTTGCTTTTTTCACGATGTAGAAAATTTTCGTCAAAATAGATAAATTTGTATCGAAAATCACTCTGAGGTCGGGTGTTGTGCGTTTATATAATCGTTTATTACGCTAAGGAATTTTTTACCATATTTCTCGGCTTTCAGCTCGCCCACTCCCGATACCTCGAGCAGCTCGGTGTGCGTTCTCGGCAGCTTCGCGGTCATATCGCGCAGCGTTGCGTCCGAAAACACAACGTACGGCGGCACTCCAAGCACCGAGGCGATATTCCTGCGGATTTTGCGGAGATTTTGGAAAAGCTCGTTTTCCGCGTCGGGCGAAATCTTCACGGAAACGCGCTCGCTCTCGTCCGAAACCCGCATCACAATCGACTTTTTGCTCTTGATGAAATCGTCGGCTTTCGGCGTAAGCTCGCACACCGAATACTCCGCGTCAATGCTGATATAGCCCTCCGCTTCGAGAAAATTTATAATATCGTTGATTTTCTTTCGCGGAACATCGCTCATTATCCCGTAAGTCGAGAGCGTGTCAAAGCCGTATTCGAGCACGCGTTTGTCGCGGCTGCCCAGCAAAATTCGGCAAATCACGGTTTTTCCCACGCGCTTCCCACGCTGTTTCACACGGAAAATGCAGGACAGAATTTTCTGCGCTTCCACCGTCACGTCCGCGATTTTGAAATCCTTTTCGCAATTCGAGCAGTTTTCGCAGTGCTTGGGCGACTTTTCACCGAAATAATCCAGAATAAATTCCCGCAGACAGCGCGTGGTGTCGCAGTAATTCACCATTTTCCGAAGCCGCTTCATATCGCGTTCCTTGAGCGATTTTTGTTCGGAAAAATCGAGATTTGCGTCCTCGTGGCTCACGTCAATCATATATTTCGCAAGCTCCACGTCGCCGTAATTGAACAGCAAAACGCACCTCGCCGCCGAGCCGTCGCGCCCCGCTCTGCCCGCTTCCTGATAGTAACTCTCAACGTCCTTGGGCATATTATAATGCACCACGAGCGAAACGTTTGACTTGTCAATGCCCATTCCAAACGCGTTTGTCGCAACCATCACGTCAACCCTGTCGTACAGGAAATCGTCCTGCGCGGTTTTGCGCGTTTCGGCATTGAACCCCGCGTGGTACATTGCCGCATTTATTCCGTTTTTCTTCAGCATCTCGCAGACGCTCTCGACATTTTTCCGCGTTGCACAATACACAATCGCGCTCCCCGGGCTGTCCCGCAATATTTTCAACAGTTCCCCGTCCTTCGAGTCGGGCTTTCGCACCTCAAAGTACAAATTAGGTCGGTCAAATCCCGTTGTAAGCGAAAGCGGCTCGTTTAACCCGAGAATGCTGATTATATCGCTTTTCACGATATCGGTTGCCGTTGCCGTAAACGCCGCGATGACGGGACGATTTTTCAGCGAGCGCACAAAGCCCGAGATTTTCAGATATGATGGTCGGAAATCCTGCCCCCAGTGCGAAACGCAGTGCGCCTCGTCCACCGCGACAAGCGGTATCTCAAGCCGCTCGCAGAGCCGTTTGAAGCTCTCCGTTTCCAGCCGCTCCGGAGCAACGTAGAGTATCTTGAGTTCACCCGAACTCGCTCTCAGAAAGGTTTCGCGGGACTCACGCTCCGAAACCGAGCTGTTGATACACGCGGCGCTTATTCCGTTTTCACAAAGCGCGTTCACCTGGTCTCGCATAAGCGAAATCAGCGGTGAAATCACGACTGTCGTGCCGTTCAGCATCAGCGCGGGTACTTGAAAGCAAATCGATTTTCCCGCTCCCGTCGGCATTACCCCAAGGCAGTCGCGCCCGCTTAAAATGCAGTCAACAAGCTGCTCCTGTCCGCCCCGGAAAGCCGTGTGACCG
The DNA here is from genome assembly GCA_004554555.1 of [Eubacterium] saphenum. Taxonomy (GTDB): domain Bacteria; phylum Bacillota; class Clostridia; order Oscillospirales; family Ruminococcaceae; genus CAG-115. Next base: position 16,195 of record SFLN01000025.1, read on the forward strand.
AAATATTTCCTCAAAACCTCGTTCTTGTCCATCAAAAACCTCAAATAAACCGCCCCCGAATTTTCAGCGGGGGCAGAAATGTTTATTGCCGAAATTATTTTGTACCGAAAAGTCTGTCCGAGCCGTCGCCGATACCGGGAACAATGTACAAATCCTCGTTCAAGCCTCTGTCGATTGCGCCCGTTACAATTTCAACATCAGGGTGCGCGTCGTGCAGCGCTTTGATGCCCTCGGGGCAGGTCAGCAGGCACATAAACTTGATATGAACTGCTCCCGCTTTCTTCACGATATCCACGGTCTTTATCGCGGAAACGCCCGTTGCCAGCATCAAATCCATCACGATAACCTCGCGGTTTGCGATGTCAAACGGCAGCTTGCAGTAATACTCGGTTGCAGTGTTGCCGTTCTGTTTGTCGCGGTAAATTCCGACGTGACCGACCTTTGCCGCAGGAACAAGCGCCAGTGCGCCGTCAACCATTCCCAGTCCCGCGCGCATTATCGGAACAAACGAAACCTTACGTCCGCTGATGATTTTTGCGTCAGCAAGCGCAAGCGGTGTCTCGATTTTCACGTCCTTGAGCGGCAAATCGCGCGTCGCTTCGTAGCAGATGAACATTGATACTTCCTTCACCAGCTCGCGGAACTCCTTTGAACCCGTCTGCTTATCGCGCAAAAGCGACAATTTGTGCTGAACCAGAGGGTGCTCGCAAAGTACAACATTTTCGTAATTTTCCATTTTACTTTTCCTCCAATTTTGTTATTTTATCGATGCGGTCACTGTGTCTGCCGCCTTCAAATTCCGTTTCCAGAAACACGTCAACCAGCTCCAGAGCAAGTCCCGCGCCCAAAACTCTTCCGCCGAGGCAAAGGACGTTTGCGTTGTTGTGCAGGCGGGTGTACTTCGCGGAATACCAGTCCGAGCAAACCGCCGCGCGTATTCCCTTAATCTTGTTCGCGGCAATCGACATTCCGATGCCCGTGCCGCAGACCAGAATTGCCAGCTCGCACTCGCCGCTCGTCACCTTTTTGCAAACCGCTTCGGCAATGTCGGGATAATCGACCCGCTCGCCCTCGCAGCCGCAGTCAACATACTCGATTTTCTTGTTCAGCAGGTGGTTCATCACGGCGCACTTCAGCTCAAATCCGCCGTGGTCGCAGCCTATCGCTATCATAGCTTTCTCCTCCGATTTAAATGTATTTCGTTCCCGCTCGATTAATTTAACCCTGTTCAACCTTTAATTTCTCGGCTCTTTCACGCTCCGCCTGCGATAATCTCAGATACCTCGGCATAAGCGCGGCGGCTTCGATAACCGGCTTGTTTTCCGCCGCAAGGCACACTCCGCTTCCGCGCTGAAAGCGCAATGAAAGCGGCGAAAGCGTGTACTTTTTGCCCATAAATTCGTGCGTAAGCGAAGCTCCGTCACCCGCGAGAATTATCTTCCCGTCGAGCTTTTCGAGCTCCTCGGACAAATCCGCAAGAGCAATCGCCCTGTCCTCGCAAAGCCTCGTTATAACGCCGTTTTCGGACTTGAAGAGAGCGTTGTACACCTGTTTCAGCCGCGCGTCCATACAAGCGCAGATTATCCCGTCAACGCCGACAAAGTTGTACGCAATCGCTTCCAGCGTCGATACGTCAACGCACGGTTTCCCAGCTCCTAAGCACATTCCCTTGACGCAGGAAACGCCTATCCGCAGTCCCGTGAACGAGCCGGGACCTGTCGTTACCGCAATCTTCTCCACATCGGCAAGCGTTTTTCCCGACGTTTTCAGCATTGTTTCAATCATCGGCAAAAGCGTCTGCGAGTGGGTGTGAGCAACGTTCAGAAACTCCTCGGCAAGGATTTTCTCACCGTCGTACAACGCGCAGCCCGCCGTTATCGCAGAGCTGTCAATTCCAAGAATCATAAGCAAACCTCGCTTGAAATCAAGATTTTTCGCTCGTCATCGCCCGTTTTTTCAATGCGGACTGTGTAAACGGCGCGCTTTCCGTCGCTCAGCTCCTCGGCAAGAGCGGGGATATTTTCGCTCCACTCGGCGGCGATAACTCCCCCTCTATCAAGGTAATCGAAAAATCCAATAGCGTACAAATCGTCAAAGCTCTCAATCCTGTACAAATCGAAATGGAACAGCGGGATTTTCCCGCTATACTCGTTCACCAGCGCAAAGGTCGGGCTGGTCACCACATCGTCCACGCCAAGCGCCTTCGCAAGCCCCTTCGTGAACGTTGTCTTACCCGCGCCCAAATCGCCTTCGTAAAGGACAATATCGCCCGCTTTGAGCGTTTTCCCAAGCTCCAGCGCGATTTTTTCGGTATCCTCGGCGCTGCGCGAAAATTTCTCCTCGTTCATCAGAACAGACCTGTAATTACGCCGTTTTCGTCAACGTCGATGTTGTTCGCGGCAGGTACCTTCGGCAGTCCCGGCATTGTCATAATATCGCCGGTGTACGCTACCACAAATCCAGCGCCGTTGCTCAAACGAACGTCGCTTACCGTGATTTTGAAGTTCTCGGGCTTGCCGAGCTTTGCGGGGTCATCGGAAAGCGAATACTGCGTTTTTGCAACACAAACCGGTACTCTGTCCAGACCGAGGCTCTCGATATCCTTGATTGCCTTTTCGGCAGCCGCGCTGTAAACAACGCCGTCTGCGCGGTAAATTTTTGTCGCGATTATATTCAGCTTTTCCTTGATGGTCAGCTTTTCGTCATAAAGCGGCTTGAAATCGCTCTTTTCATTCTCAATCGTTTCTACAACAGCGTTTGCGAGTTCAACAGCGCCCTCGCCGCCCTTCAAAAATCCGTCCGAGAACGCAACCTTCGCGCCCTTTTCCTCGCAGTACTCGCGGACAATTCTGATTTCCTCGTCGGTATCGGTGAAGAAATGGTTGATTGCAACAACAACCGGCACGCCGTACAAGCGCATATTCTCGATATGAACGCCGAGGTTTACGATGCCCTTTTTGAGAGCTTCGGTGTTCTCCTTTGTAAGCTCAGCTTTCGGCACGCCGCCGTTGTATTTCAGCGCTCTGATTGTCGCCACGAGAACAACGCAGTTCGGCTTGAGTCCCGCAAAACGGCACTTGATATCAAAGAATTTCTCCGCGCCCAAATCCGAGCCGAAGCCTGCCTCGGTTATCGTGTAATCCGAGAGTTTAAGCGCGAGCTTGGTTGCACGAACCGAGTTGCAGCCGTGCGCAATGTTCGCGAAAGGTCCGCCGTGGATTATCGCGGGGTTGTTTTCAAGCGTCTGGACAAGGTTCGGGTTAATCGCGTCCTTGAGCAGCGCGGTCATTGCTCCGACTGCCTTTATATCGCGCGCGAATACAGGCTTGTTGTCATAAGTGTAAGCCACGAGAATGTCGCCCAAACGCTTTTTCAAATCGCTCAAATCAGCCGCAAGACAGAGAATTGCCATAATCTCGCTTGCCACGGTTATCTGGAAGTGGTCCTCGCGCGGCACGCCGTTTATCTTGCCGCCCATTCCCACAACGCAGTTTCTCAGCGCGCGGTCATTCATATCAAGGCAGCGCTTGAACAAAATTCTTCGAACGTCAATGTTCAGCTCGTTTCCCTGCTGAATGTGGTTGTCAATCATCGCACAGAGGAGGTTGTTTGCAGCGGTAATTGCGTGCATATCGCCCGTGAAGTGCAGGTTGATATCCTCCATCGGCACAACCTGCGAATATCCGCCGCCTGCCGCGCCGCCCTTTACACCGAAAACAGGTCCGAGCGACGGCTCGCGAAGAGCAAGGCAAGCCTTCTTGCCGATTTTGTTCATACCCTCGCAAAGTCCGACAGATGTTGTCGTTTTGCCCTCTCCCGCGGGAGTCGGGTTGATTGCCGTCACAAGAATGAGCTTTCCGTCGGGATTGCTTGCCGCGCGGTCAATCAGCTTCTGCGAAAGCTTCGCCTTATAGTGACCGTAAGGCTCGATTTCGTCCTCGGAAACGCCGAGCTTTGCCGCAATTTCCTTGATTTCCAGCATTTTAGTTGCCTGTGCGATTTCAATGTCCGTAAGCATAATTTTTCTCCTTTTTTCTAATCCCGTTTTCGCGGGTTTGTTGCAATAAAAAAAGTTAATCTAACCGCAGCTGATCGATATCCGAAAGCATTCCCGCCTGCGGTATTGTCTTTATGCGGAAATCCTCGACATTTTCCACGTTCGCGCTCTCCTTCGGGAACGCCGACGCAAGCTCGGCTTTGGTGAGGCGCATAACCTGAACGCCCTGCGTATTTCGGGTTGTTTTTGCGAGAACAAGCGCGGTGTTGAACAAAATCACCTTGCCTGCCGTGGATTTCAGGATAAAGTCGCTGTCCTCCTTTATCACGAACATTCCCACAACCTCGCTTAAATCCGAATACGCCGCCTGCAGCTTTTTGCGCTTGGTTTTGGTTTCGTAGCTCGAAAGCGGTATCTTCGCGCATTTTCCGTTCTTGAAGAAAATCACGAGCGTTTCCTCGAATTTCTCGGTTGCCGCCACAAATATCGGGCTCTCGCCGTCCTCCATCTGCAGCTTCGCGGGAACGTAATCGCCCATCACGCTCGCCTTGGTTTCGGGGAAATCCGCGCAGCGCGATTTGTAGCACTGGAATTTGTTCGTGAAGAACAGCAGCTCGGCGTTGCTCGAAACCTCGGCGGTGAAGATAATCTCGTCGTTTTCCTTGAGCTTTTGCTCGCTGCTCATTCTGAGCGACTTCGGAGTAATCTGCTTGAAATATCCCTCGCGCGTGAAGAAAATGTTCACGGGATAACCCTCGGGCTGCTCTTCCTCGGTTTCCTCCTCCGCGTCAGCGTCGTACAGGAACATCGTTTTTCTCGGCTGCGAATACTTGTCGATAACCTCGCGCAGCTCGTCGATAATCACCTTGTCGATGCGCTTCGGACTGTTCAGAATTTCCTCCATCTCTGCGATATCAGCTTGCAGAGCATCGGTTTCCTCGGTTCTCTTGAGAATATACTCGCGGTTGATATGACGGAGCTTTATTTCCGCAACGTACTCAGCCTGCTGCTCGTCAATGCCGAAGCCTATCATCAAATTCGGCACAACCTCGGCTTCTTCCTCGGTTTCGCGGATTAGTTTTATCGCATAATCAATGTCCAGCAAAATCTTTTTAAGTCCAAGCAGCAAATGCAGCTTTTCCTTTTTCTTGTTTAAATCGAAGAAAATTCTTCGTTTCACGCACTCGCGGCGGAAATCCGTCCACTCGTTCAGAATTTCGTAAACGCCCATAACCCTCGGCGTTCCCGCTATCAGAACGTTGAAGTTGCAGTTGAAATTCTCCTGAAGCGGCGTCATTCTGAACAGCTTTTTCATCAGCGCGTCCGGGTCGCAGCCCTTTTTCAAGTCAAACGCCAGCCGCAGTCCCGAAAGGTCGGTTTCATCGCGGACATCGGATATCTCGCGGATTTTTCCGTCCTTTACCAGCTCCACAACCTTGTCGATTATAGCCTCAACGGTTGTCGTGGGCGGAATTTGCGTGACCTCGATACAGCGCGCTTCTTTATCATAATTGTAAACCGCGCGAACCTTTACCGCTCCCAAACCCGTGCGGTAAATCTTCTCCATCTCCGCTTCATCGTATACGATAAGCCCGCCGCCCGCGAAGTCCGGTCCTTTCAGCGTGGAAAGCGCGTTGTGCTCGGGATTTTTGATAAGAGCAATCGCGGTTTCACACACCTCAGCAAGGTTAAACGAGCAGATATTGCTTGCCATCGAAACGGCAAGACCGAAATTCGAGTTCACCAGAACCGACGGAAAACGCACAGGAAACAGCGTCGGTTCAAGCATTGTGTTGTCGTAATTCGGCACCATATCAACGGCGTCCTTGTCGATTTCCGCGAAAAGCTCGCCGCTTATGCTCTCGAGCTTTGCCTCGGTGTATCGCGAAGCCGCGTAAGCCATATCGCGGGAATATGCCTTGCCGAAGTTGCCCTTGCTGTCAACATACGGGTGCAAAAGCGCCTCGTTTCCTCGCGCAAGACGAACCATCGTTTCATAAATAGCCGCGTCGCCGTGCGGATTCAGGCGCATCGTCTGTCCGACAATATTTGCGGATTTTGTGCGCGGTCCTGTCAAAAGCCCCATCTTGTACATCGTGTACAAAAGCTTGCGATGAGAGGGCTTGAAGCCGTCGATTTCGGGCAGCGCGCGCGATACGATAACGCTCATCGCGTACGGCATATAGTTTTCCTCAAGCGTGCTTATTATATCCGTTTCAACGGTTTTTCCCGAGCCTTCGATATACGCCGAAACGCTTCCTGCAGACTTTTTTGGTGTTTTTTTCTTCAATTTTGATAAACGCTCCTATATCAATAAATTGCTTTAAACCCGCTGTTCTTATATTCTTCCCAAAGGCAATCAACAAAAGCTTGCGCTTCAT
>SFLN01000026.1 GCA_004554555.1 [Eubacterium] saphenum
TTACCATTTGTCTTTTTAAAAAATACACCCATATAAATACCCTCACAACTTTCGATTTTTCGTTGAGTTCATTATACCACAATCCCCCAAAAATTGCAACAAAATTCTCCAAATTTTCTGCGTTGATATCGTGGAAATGAATGCCGCTTTTTCACGGTTATTGACAAGTGGAAAAAGTTGGTGTATAATGGAAGAAAGCATTTTTTTCCCAAATGAAAGGATAAAATTATGTCAACAGTCGAAGTTATTACGGAAGAGCTGGTTCGCTCTCTCGCGCCAAACCCCGCTGCGTTCTCAAACGCGCAGAAAATTTCCCGAAGCGGCGACTTTTCGGGGCTGTCCGTAACCGCCGATAAAACGCTCATTTTCGGTGAGTGCAAGGGCAGCGGCAAGAACCCCTACCGCACCTCCGCGGATTTTTCCGGCGAGTCGCCCGTCTGCCGATGCTCCTGTCCGAGCAGACAGTTTCCGTGCAAACACGCGCTTGCGCTGATGCTCGAATACACTTCGGGCAAGTCTTTTGTTCAAGCCGAAGCACCCGAGGACGTTGCCGCGAAACGCGAGAAGATTGCCAAAAAAGCCGAGAAGGCAGCTTCCGGTGAAGCAAAGCCTGCTCCCAAGCAGAACAAAGCCGCTGCCGCGAAAAAGCTCCAAAAGCAAGCCGAGGGACTTGACCTCGCGGAGCAGTTCGTGAACGATGTGTTCAGCCGCGGCGTCTCTTCGATAAACAGGACGAGCGCGGCGCAGTACCGGTCGCTTGCAAAGCAGCTCGGTGACTTCTACCTGCCCGAGCCGATGACGATTGTACTGGACATCGTGACCGCCGCCGAAGCTCTTTCCGCTGAACCAAACGACGCGGAAGCAGCACGGCTGGTTACGCTTTGCACGAAGCTCAGTTCAACGATAAAAAAGAGCCGCTTGTACATAAACGAAAAGCTCGAAAGCGGCGAGGTGCTCCCCGAGGACAGCCTGCTTTACGAAGCGATGGGCGGCGTGTGGAAGCTCACGCAGCTCAAGGAAATCGGTCTGTTTAAGGAAAACGCGCGGATTATGCAGCTCTCGTTCACGACGCTTTTTGACAGCGCTCACGCCGCCTACGTTGACACGAGTTATTGGCTTGACCTGGACAGCGGAGAAATCTCCAAAACCGAAAATATCCGCCCGCTGAAGGCGCTCAAACACTTGACGGCAGCCGACAGCGCATTTGGTGTGTACAGCGTGCCCGAGCTTTACCGCTACCCCGGCGGCTTGAACAGGCGTATCCGCTGGGAAAGCGCGACAACCGCCGAGGCGCGTTCCGAGGACTACGAAAGGGTGGTTTCGCTTGCCGAGCCGAGCCTTGCCGACGCGGTGAAGAAAGCCAAAAACGAGCTGAAAAACACGCTCTCCGATGAAGCGGCAGCGGTGCTAGTGCCGTTTGATTTCATCGGTTTTGCGGAGGACGGTCACGGCGTGCTGAAAAACGCAGAGGAAAGCATTTCGCTTTGTGAAACGGCAAACTATCCTAATGTGATAAACGTGCTGAGGATTGCGAAAATTCCGCATAAGGGCGCGGTTCTCGGCGAACTTTTCTACAACGCGGACGAGCGCAGAATTTATCTTTGCCCGCTGTCCGTGGTATCGGCTGACGGCGCGACAAGATTGGTTTAAGGGGGAGATTTATGGATATTTCAAAATTCTACGAGCTGCGAGAACGGCTCTACAACACCGCTGCGGCGGGCTGTATGACGGTATCCGAGGATTTTCGCCTGAAACGCGCTGTTGATGATTTCAAGCTGCTTGGCGAGGCAAACAAGGCTTTCGCGAAGCTGTTGGCGCTGTGTGAAAAGCTGTTGGCGGCGGAGAAGCCCGAGAGCGTTATCGCTGATTGTATCGCGCTTTGCGACGCTCTCGCGGTAACGCAGGGCGCTTTCGCCGACAATTCCGCGGCAGCGCGCGCCGACGGTGTTTACCCGACAGCCGAAAAGCCCGCCTCCGCGATTTCTGCGATAACCGCGATGATTTCAAAGAGCGACACCGATTTGTGGAAGCTCTCCGATGAGTACAGGGACACGCTTCGCGACCCGCGCGTGATTTCGGTGTTTATCGGCGAGCTTGAAACGGGAAAGTTCAACGAGAATTTCCGGATTTTCTGCGAGATTATGTGCGAGGTCTGCGGGAAGGGACTTGTGCCCGCGCTGAAAGCCTCGGTCAAGGACACGGGCAGGCAGCTCAAATATATCGCAAGGCTCACCGGTGACGAGGAAAACGAGTATTTCCGCGCGCTTGCGACTGACGAGAGTATGCCCGAAAAAGTGCGTATTGAAGCGATTTCGGCGCTGCCCTGTTCAGCGGAAAACGGCGCGCTTCTCGCCGAAATCTTCAACACTAGCAAGGGCAAAATCAAGGACGCGGCGCTGCTCACGATGGCGGAAATGAACGCGCCCGAGGCTGAACCGATTTTTGAGAAGCTGCTGCAAAAGTACAAGAAAAATCTTGCGGGAGCGGTCGCGGCTTCGAGCAGTAAGGCTTGCACGGAATTTGTGAGAAAGCACCTGCTCGGTCTGCTTGATACCGCAAAGAAAGCCGATAACGACAAGGCGCGGACGGAAGCAGGAATAGAATTAGTGACCGCCGCGACAACGCTTCTCCAAAACAAAACTGATTTGGACGATGTACTTCTGGAGCTTTCCTCTCACCCCGAGTTCTCGGTTAACGTCAACCCCAAAAACAGCTGCATTGCCGCTCTCATGCACGGAATGACGGGCAAACACGGCGCCTCTGTCTGTGCGCAGATTAACCGATTGTACGCGAAAGCGCCCGATATTTTCTACCGCCCTAAGGCTTTCGCGGATTTCCTCGAGCACCCCGAAAAAGAGCCTGTTGTACTGAACGAGCAGTTCAACCGCACCGATTTTCTCGGCTCGCTTTCATATGTTCCGTTGCTTGGCGGTTATTATTTCACGCAAAACCCGTATTTCAACAGCTCGCTGCTTCCGCTCACCCCGCTTTGTAAAAGGCTTCCCGAGTGGATTGTACAGCACATTTGCAAGGTCGGCGATAAAATGGAAAATCTTTTCCGACAGCTTGACGCGCCGAAGAGATTACAAATGCGATTAAACGCTCAAAAACTCGGCTATAAGGGAGACGCAAAAGGGGACGAGCTTTCCGCTGCGAACAGGACAGCGGACAATACCATAAATATGATTTCGAGCGTTATCCGCAGAAGCCTTCTCCCGAACTGCTCCCCCGAGGATTGCGAGCGGATTAGAGCGGCGGGAACTTACTTTGCGAAAAAGTGTATGAACTCGTTCGGAGGGTACGGCGCAATTGCGCTGATAGAGCAAATGAACTGCGAGATGTCGAACGCAGAATATGCAGAAATGCTGAACACCTTTACCATAAATTCTCTGAAAGTAAATAACGCTGCCGAAAGACAGCTTCTGTTTTTGTATGAAAAACACTTGCCGTCCGATGAAGTTGTCAGTGCGATGGAAAATCTGCTTGCGCGTGTTGAAAAGCTGCGCGGCGATGTTGACGGCAAGGCGATAGACGACCAGATAATTCTGATAAACACAAGAATTAAAATGCATAAAGAATAAGAGGTAACGAAAATGTCCGAAATTTTAAGACTCCCCGCCGAAGCGCTTTATAAGCCTGAGCTTGACGCTCTTATCGCAAACGAAACGAACCCCGTTCCTGCGGGCTGGAAGATGTCGCCGAAGTCCGTTCTCACCTATATATGCGGCGGCAAGGCGGGAAAAACCGAGATTACGCCGAAATATATGGGAGACAAGCGGCTTGTCGAAATCTGCATAGCAACGCTGCTCACAGACCGCGCGCTGCTCCTTATCGGCGAGCCGGGCACAGCGAAATCGTGGCTTTCCGAGCACCTCGCGGCGGCGATAAACGGAAAGTCCTCGCAGGTTATTCAAGGTACTGCGGGAACAACGGAAGAGCAAATCCGTTATTCGTGGAACTACGCGATGCTTTTGGCGCAGGGACCTTCGTTCAACTCACTGGTGAAATCGCCCGTTTACACCGCGATGGAAACCGGCACAATCTGCCGCTTTGAGGAAATTTCGCGCTGCGCAAGTGAGGTTCAGGACGCGCTGATTTCGATTTTGTCCGAGAAGCGCATCTCAATCCCCGAGCTTTCCGAGGAAGTTCCCGCGCAGAAGGGCTTTACGATAATCGCAACCGCGAACACCCGCGACAAGGGTGTAAACGAGATGTCGTCAGCGTTGAAGAGGCGTTTCAATATTGTGGTTTTGCCGACACCCGCGGATATCGACACGGAAATCGATATTGTGACAACCCGCGTTAAACAGCTCTCGAGCGGCTTCGGGCTGAACGCGGAAATCCCCGACAGGAGCACGGTTGAGCGCGTTGTGACAATCTTCCGTGAGCTTCGCGCGGGGCAGACGCTTGACGGTCAGCAAAAGCTGAAGCCGACAACGGGCGTGCTGTCCTCTGCGGAGGAAATCTCGCTTTTGGTGAATTCAATGGCGCTTGCGGGCAGCTTCGGCAGCGGCAAAGTAACCGACGCTGAACTCGCCGCAGCGCTTCAGGGCGCGATTGTCAAGGATGACGCAAAGGACAAGGCGGCTTGGATGGAGTACCTCGAAAACGTGATGAGAAAGCGCGGGAAAGCGTTTTCGGGGTTGTACGCCGAGTGCACGGAGCGTAACGTATAATGGCACATTATTTTGGTGTAAGACACTTTTCGCCGGCTTGCGCGTTTTATATGCGGGATTTTCTCGACCGCGTAAAGCCGCAGCTGGTGCTTATCGAAGGACCGTCCGATTTGTCGGGACTTATCGAACAGCTTTGCGCGGAGGAGGCGGTGCTCCCCGCGGCAATTCTCGCGTACACGGAAAGTCCGCCCGTGAGAACGGTTTTGTACCCGTTTGCGGAGTTTTCACCCGAGTATCAAGCGATATTGTGGGCAAGGAAAAACGGCGCGGAGGTGCGGTTTTGCGACTTGCCGAGCGGGTGTGCGCTTGAATATTACGCGCGGCAAAACGCTCCCGAAAACGAGCCCGACCCCGAGGAGCGCGAGTCGGTCTACGAGCGGATTGAGCAAATGACGGGACTGGACAACGACACGTTTTGGGAGTACAATTTCGAGCAAGCGGAGAGCTTGGACGAGCTGTTGGCGGCTGTCGGCGAATACGGCAGAGGACTGCGTGAATTTTCGCCCGATGACGAGCACAACGCGCTGCGCGAGGCGTATATGCGAAGGGTTATCCACGAAGCGGAGCAAAGCGTTCCCACCGAGAAAATTTGCGTGATAACGGGCGCGTTCCACACGGACGGTCTGGACGGAGTGCCGTTTTCGGAGGAAGACGAGCGGCTCACCGAGAATATCCCCGCGCAAAAATCCCTGTCAACGCTGATGCCGTACTCGTATTACCGCTTGTCGCGGCGCTCGGGGTACGGCGCGGGGAGCAGGGCGCCGGGATTTTACGAGATTTTGTGGAACAACCGACTTTGCGGTAAACAACAGGCTGCCGCTGAATACCTCGCGCGTATCGCCGAGGAGCAGCGAAAGCGTGGATTTTCGGCTTCATCGGCGGAGGTTATCGAGGCGCTAAGGCTTGCCGAAACTCTTGCCGAAATGCGCGGCGGGAAACAGCCGAGCCTTGCGGATTTGCGGGACGCGGCGGTTACTTGTATGGGACACGGCAGCTTCGGCGAAATCAGCGTTTCCTGCGCGGATATCGAGATTGGCGCGAAAATCGGCTCGCTGCCCGAAGGGAGCGTTTCAACGTCGGTTCAACAGGATTTTCTGCGGCAGCTCGCGGAGCTGAAACTCGAGCGTTACCGCACGGCGACTGCGGAGGAGCTGAAGCTTGATTTACGCGAAAATCTGCGCGTAAAGAGCGAGAAATCCGCGTTCCTTGACCTCAACCGTTCGTTTTTGCTGCATCGGCTGCGGGTGCTGGACATCGGCTTCGGCGCGCTTCAAAACAACACCTCCGACAACGAGCACACGGAAATCTGGCTTCTTCGCTGGACTCCCGAGTGCGAAATTCGACTTGTTGAATTCTCGCTTATCGGCGGCGACACGATTGAACAGGCGTGCGCGCTGCGGCTTGCCGAGCTGCTTTATTCGGCGGAGAGCCTGCCCGCTGCCGCGAAGGTCCTCGGGGACGCGTTTTTGTGCGGGATAACGGGCGCGGTGAAAACGGCGGTTCTGGCGGTGCAGAAGCTGGCGGCGGACTGCGTTTCGGCAGTGGACTGCGGCAAAACGATAGGCACGCTCTCCGCGATAATCCGTTTCGGGAGCCTGCGAAAACTCGACACCGAGCCGCTTGCGGAGCTGTTGCAGCAGCTTTTCCTGCGGTTTTGCCTGTCGCTTATGGGTGAAAGCGTGTGCGATGAAAACGCGGCGCACGAGCTTATGAGCGCGATTTCCTCGGTAAACGACGCGGCTCTCTCGCACACCGAGCTTTCGGAGGAACGCTTGCTGCGGCTGCTGGCGGAGCTTGCGGACAGCGATATGGCAAGCCCGCTGCTCTCGGGATTTGCGTGCGCGGTGCTCACGGAAAGGGGAAAACTGCCCGCGGAGAAGCTGTCGGAGCTTATCAGCCGACGCTTGTCCAAAGGCACGCCGCCCGCCGAGGGAGCGCTGTGGTTCGAGGGACTTGCGGCGAAAAACCGCCGCGCGCTGATTGCAAGGCTGTCGCTCTGGGAGAAGCTTTGCGCGTTCATCGCGGAGCTTTCCGACGAGGAATTCAAGCCCGCTCTCGTGTGCCTTCGGAGAACATTTTCGGTGTTCTCGCCGAGCGAAAAAGCCGATATCGCGGAGAACATCGGCGAGGTGCTCGGGATATCGGCGCAGGCTGCCGCTGAGATAATCGCAGCGCCGATGACCGCCGAGGAGCAGGAAACTATAAGCGGGCTGGACGATTTCGATTTTGATGAGATTTAGGAGAAAAAATGCTTACACTTGGTAAATACAAATTCAATCTGGACGAGGGTTCGCCCGAAAACCGCCTGTACCTTTGCACCGATGAAAACGGCAAAAAAGCGTGGAATGTCGAGCTGCATTTTGCCGAGGGCGAATACGGCGGCGAAACGGTTTGCCCGACAATAATCCTCGGCTACATAAAAACCGAAAAGCAAACGCCCGACGAGCTGAAAAACGAGAGCTTCAAGGCAAATTCAATCGAGGAGTGCGAGGAGCGCGAGGACGAGTTTTACATTTTCGAGCACGAGCCGATGTTTAAATATAATGTCAAGATAGCGGATTTTCGGGACGGGAAAGCGCTTGTTTGCTGCTCGGGAACAGCAGTTGAGGACGGCTACGCGGATAAGCCGAAAAAGGTGAAATTCGCGTTTGATGAGTGGGTGACGGTCTCGGAAATGTCGGTGAACGAGGATTTTTCCGATGATGTTGATGAGCAAACAGCTGCGCCTGTTGACGGGAAATCGGTCGGATTTATCGCAAACGGCGGCGCAAATCCCGAAGACCTCGAAATATCCGAGCAGCTCGCGGGTTTCACATTCCCCGAGGATTTGCGGAAATTTTTGCTTGAGCAAAACGGCGCTAACCCCGAAATCACGGAAAACCACATCGTTCTTCCCGCCGTAAAGGAAAAGCTCGGCGTCCGCTTTCTCTACGGGATTACGCAGATAAGCGGCACGGATGCAAGCCACTTTATCCCCAAAGAACTGAAGGACCGCAGGCTTTTTATCCCCGAGCAGATGGTGCCCGTGGCGGGAGAAAAACGCGGGCTTTGCTGGATATGCTATTCAAATATGGAGAAGTACAAGGGCGTTTACGCGGTGGACAGAATGCTGAAGCTCAAGGAGTCTAAGCGCGACAGCTGCATTTATAAAATCGCGGACACCTTTACGGAGTTTTTGACCAAAATTGTTGCCGATGAATAACGGAGAAACTATGGAAAACACAACCACACTAAATCGCTGGCGGCTTATTCTGGGCGAGGAAGCCGAGGATACGCTGAGCTCAATGGGCGGCACGGAGCTTTCTGCCGAGGAGCTGCTGATGGACAGCGCGCTCGCGCAGATTTACGGTGCAGGCTCGGGTTCATCGCAAATCGTCGGAAAAGGCGCGGGCAAGGGAAAATCCTCGCCGAATTTGTCGCGGTGGCTGGGGGATTTGCGGTCGCTTTTTGCACCGATGGAGGTGCGCGTTATTCAAAATGACGCGATAAACCGCTGCGGAATGAAGCAGCTGCTCTTTGAACCCGAAATGCTCGACACTCTCGAGCCCGACATCTCGACAGCCTCGCTTTTACTCACGCTGAAAGACCAAATCCCCACGAAAGCGAAGGAGAACGCGCGAAATTACATCGCGAAGATTGTCGAGGACATCAACCGCAGGCTTTCCGACGACGTAAAACGCTCGGTGACCGCCGCGCTTAACCGCCGCGAGCACTCGCCGATACCGTCCGCGGCAGCGCTTGATTACAAGCTGACGATACGCAGAAATCTGCGCTGCTACGACGCGGAGCGAAAGCTGCTTTTGCCCGAGAAATTCTACTTTTTCGAGCGCTCGAGCAAGTCGGGTTCACGGACGGTAATTCTCGACATCGACCAAAGCGGCTCGATGGGCGAAAGCGTGATTTATTCATCGATAATCGGCTGTATTCTCGCGAGTATGAGTTCGCTGAAAACACACATTGTCGCCTTTGACACGCAGGTGAACGACCTCACCGAAAAGTGCGCTGACCCGGTTGACTTGCTGTACGGGATACAGCTTGGCGGCGGCACGGACATCGAGAAATCGGTTGCTTATTGCCAGACGCTTGTCGCGCAGCCCGACAAAACCACAATGTTTCTCGTCACCGATTTGTACGAGGGCGGAAACCGCGCGGGGCTTCTCAGACGGCTCGGCGAGCTGAAGGAGAGCGGCGTGAACGTTGTGGTGCTGCTCGCGATATCCGACAGCGGTGCGCCGAGCTTCGACAGTCAGCTCGCCGCGCGCGTCGCGGAGCTTGACATACCGTGCTTTGCGTGCCCGCCCGAAAAGCTCCCCGAGCTGCTGGAGCAGGCTCTCAAACGCAGAAAAATCTCGCTGAAATAACCAAATTCGGCTTTTTCACCAAACAATCTGTCCGCTTGTGCGCATTTTGTTCAAAACGGACGGATTTTTTCTGCTGTAAACGTTATCATTTGTCCAAAATGTTAAAAAAGACGGTGAAAATTTGGTGAAAATACCGTGGTAAATGCCGTTGACAATTATCACCAAATGTTGTATTATTAAAGTGGATTATCTTTCGGTTTGTGTTAAAAAATTGCCGAAAGGAAAAGGAGGATTATAATGCAGGCAAAAACCACAAACAAGTTTGTTTGCGTGGTGCTGGCACTTCTGATGCTGCTGATGAGCGTTTCGTTCACAGGTTTGAGCTTCAGCGCAAGCGCTGCGGAAACAGGCTATGTGCTTGAGGCGAGCGCTCTTACGGCAGCACCCGACGCAGGCACATTTACCGACGGTCAGTCCGTGAAAGCGGGCACCGACAACTACTTTACGCTGGTTTACAGCGCAAAGACCAAAATCGACTCAAGCGAAAAGACTTGGGACGATGGCTACACTTCCAAACAGCGTATTAATTTCGGCGGCAAAGCTACCACCGAGAAGAACGCTGTCAAGTTCACAACCGACGGCGCTGCAAGCGTTAAGGTATGGTTTGCCGAGGGCGGCGACGATAACCGTCAGATGACCATTATCGACGCTTCCGGCAACGAGGTTGCTTCCACAAAGGGCACCTACGAGAAGAACAAGGCATATCTCGAAACTCTCACCGTTCCTGCTGCGGGAACTTATTTCCTCGGCGGCAAGGAGAACAACAACTACATATTTAAGGTAGAGGTTACCGGAACGGCTCCCACCAAGGAGTACGAGTTTGTTTCTTCCTCTCTCGCAAAGGCTGACGCAGGCGCGTTTACCGACGGTCAGGCTGTTAAGGCGGGCACTGACGGCTATTTCACCCTGTATTACAGCGCAAAGACCAAGCTCGACGGCAGCGACAAGACCTTTGACGATGGTTTCGTTGTTACAAAGGATACCGCAAGACTGAACTTCGGCGGCAAGGCTGATGCTTCCGTTCCCAAGAACTGCATCGGCTTCAAGACCAGCGGCGCTGCAAACATCAAGGTTTGGTGGGTTGAGGGCGCAGACAATGCTGAGCGCCAGATGGTAATTCTTGACGCATCGGGCAATGTTGTCGCAAAGACCAACAACACCACTCTTGCAAAGAACGACCCGTGCGTTTCCGCGCTTCAGGTTCCGAGCGCAGGCACTTATTTCCTCGGCGGCGATGTCGGCAACAACTACATCTTCAAGGTTAAGGTGACCGAAGGCGGCGCTGTTGTAATCCGCAAGGATTGGGATAAGGTTATGCCTCCGCTGGTTAACAATGTGAAGATTAACGCCGACAACAATGCGAATATCGACGTAAGAGTTGTTGCGGATATAGGCGCAGACGGCGGCGACGCTGTTAAGGTTATTATGTACGATGAGAAGGGCAACGAGGTTGACTCCAAGCAGTCCCTTGCTGAGGAAAGAGGTCACACCATCACCTTTACACCCTCCGCTTCCGGCAAGTACACCTTCAAGGCTGTTCTCATCCGCGACGGCTATCCCGACAAGAACGGCTCAACCGGCAGCATAGATTTCACGCTCCCGCTCGGCAAATCGGCAATTTCTTCCGCTACCAGCAAGGGTAACGGCAAGGTTGAGCTTTGCTGGAGCCCCGTTCCCGAGGCTACCGGCTACAACGTTTACTGCAACGGCACAAAGGTTGCTGCAACCGCTGACACCTCTTATATGGTAACCGGTCTTACTGTTGGTGAAAAGTGCAAGTTCACCGTAGCTGCAATTCGCGGCAGCGAGGAAGGTCCGCAGTCGGCTGCTCTTTCGGCAACCGTAACCAAGGACGAAAAGCAGACTTGGGGCTGGGTACGCTTCGGTACTTCCACCGATGACGCAAACAACGGCTATGTAGGCAGCCTCAACGAGGACGGCAAGGTTACCGTTTACTCCGAGAACGGCAAGGGCAAAATTCAGTCCTCTTCCAACGACGGAATTTCGTTCTATTACACACCTGTTCCCACGAACAAGAACTTCACACTCCGCGCAAACGTACACGTTGACAACTGGGACTTCTCCAACGGTCAGGAGGGCTTCGGACTTGTTGCACTCGACAGCATTCCCGAGGTTAACAGCTCCAACGTGTTCTGGACGAACTCTTATATGGCAGCGGCAACTCTGATTTCTTACAGATACGACGCTACCAAGACCAACAACCTTTACAACGGCGTTGTATTTGACGGCACAGGCGACAAGTACAGCATGTACATCGGTCTGGGCGTTGATACAAAGCTCGGTATGACCAAGGAAAACATTGACGCAATTTACGCGTCGCCCACGGGCTTGATTGAGTACGGTCAGTATCCTCTCGACCTCTCTCTTGCAAAGAACGGCGCGGCTGCAGGCGACTACAATATGATAGGCAACTGCACCAATTCCGACAAGCTCCGCGGTCCTTCCTACAAGCAGATGACCGACTTCATTCTCGAAATCCAGAGAAACAACACCGGTTACTTCCTCTCTTACTACACCAGTGACGGCACTCTTGTAAAGACTCAGAAATTCTATGACACCGAGGCTCTTGACCAGCTCGATGAGGACAACGTTTATGTTGGCTTCTTTGCGGCAAGACGCGCTCGTGCTACTTTCTCGAACGTTAAGTTCACGACGGTTGACCCCAAGGACGACGCTCCCGCAGAGGCAAGACCTGTCGAGAAGATTGACGCAAACCTCGTCATCTCCTCCGCAGCTTTCTCGAACACCGCAAACTACAAGCTTCTTGTAACACCCAACGTAAGCGGTAAGGTTGACGTTCTTGACGGCGGTAAACCTTTGGCTGAAGGCGTGGCTGTAAAGGCTGATACTCTTGCGTCAATTCCTTTCGGTCTTTTCGGAAACACCAACCAGCTCACGATTATCTTCACTCCCGACGCAAAGCAGGATTTGGGCGAGGGCAAGGCTCTTGCAAGCACCGAGCCTGTAACTTATGAATATGTTGTTACTTACGACGACTATTTTGCAAACCAGAAGAACATCTACGTTTCTCCGAATGCCGGTGCATACGGAAACGGCGGTCCCGATTACCCGCTGAGCATTTACGAAGCGGTTAAGGTTGTACAGCCCGGTCAGAAGATTGTTCTTATGGAGGGCACCTACAAGCTCAACAAGCAGCTCGTAATCGAGCGCGGCATTGACGGCACGAAGGACGCTCCTATCTATATGATAGCTGACCCGAACGCAAAGACCAGACCTGTTTTCGATATGCAGAGCAAGGTTAACGGCATTATCGCGGCGGGCGATTACTGGTATTTCAGCGGCTTTGATGTAACAAAGTCGGGCAACAATAACGGCGGCTTCCACCTTTGCGGCAGCTACAATATTCTCAATGATATCAACGCGTACGAGAACAGCGACTCGGGTATTTATATCCACGCTTACCGCAATGCAAGCGACCCGAGAGAGCTTTGGCCGCATGACAACCTCGTTCTCAACTGCACTTCCTTCAACAACGCGGACACCGGTTATGAGAACGCAGACGGCTTTGCGTGCAAGCTCACCACCGGCGACAACAACGTATTTGACGGCTGCGTTTCGTACAACAACGCGGACGACGGCTGGGACTGCTACGCGAGAGCATCGAGCGGTTCTATCGGCGCGGTTACCATCAAGAACTGCGTAGCGTTCAACAACGGCTACCTGCTCGACGGCACGAATGCCGGCAACGGTAACGGCTTCAAGATGGGCGGCGAAAGCCTGCCTGCAGGTCATACAATCATCAACTCGATTGCCTTCAACAACAAGGCAAAGGGTATTGACTGCAACTCCTGCCCCGACATTCACGTTATCAACTGCACGTCCTACAACAACGAGAGCTTCAACGTAGCTCTTTACACCGGCAACGCGACAATTAGCACGGATTTCTCGTCCGAGGGCACGATTTCGTTCAAGGACAGCGCAATCAAGAGCGGCAAGGGCGAGGCTGACTCCTTCAAGCCGCAGGGCACGCAGGACGCTTCCAAGTTCGGCGGCGAGAGCAACTACGTTTGGGACGGCTCTGCTTCGACCAACTCCAAGAACGTCAAGGTATCGGCTGACTGGTTCAAGTCGCTTGAGTTCAAGGGCGTAAAGCGCAATGCTGACGGCTCAATCAATATGCAGGGCTTCCTCGAGCTCACCGACAAGGCACCCAAGAATGCAGGTGCGAGAATGACCGCAACCAAGGTAGCAAAGGTTGAGGTAACGGCTGATGAAAATCTCCCTGCACCTCGCACGGGCGTTGAGCTTCCTGTTGTAATTCTGATTGTACTTCTTGCGGCAACTGTAACGGTTCTTATCGTTAAGCGCAAGAGAGCATAATTCAAGAATAACGGCAAAAACTAAATAAAAATTCGTCCGTAATCGAAAGGTTACGGACGTTTTTTGTTGTTATCTTTAAGCCGAGTGCATAAACATTTGGTTAATACGGGAAAATCAGCGTGTGGAAATCCTGTTTTGCGGAGTTGTGGTAGTAATTTTTAATCATCGTTGCTCTGAAACCGAGCGCCAAAACCTGTTCAAGGAGTTCTTCGTCGGACAGATTTGTCTGAAATTCAACGATACAGTGCAGTCCCGAGTCTTCTCCCGAGATAACGGAGTTCTTGAAAATCTCAAACTTTTTCATACGCGCGAACAGCTCGCTGCGGCACTTTTTGTAGTGAACGCGCATACGGTTGATATGCTTTTCAAAGTAACCCTCATCGATGAAACGCGCGAGGGCGTATTGCTCAAAGGTTGATACGGGGCAGGAGCAGAAACCGAGTTTTTCCTTGTATTTCCGGAGGAATTTCGGCGGGAGCACCATATAGCTTATGCGTATAGACGAGGCGAGGCTTTTGCTGAAGGTGTTCATATAGATAACCTTGTCCATCACGTCGATGCTGTACATCGAGGGGATTGGCTTGCCCGCGAGGCGAAACTCGCTGTCGTAGTCGTCCTCGATGATGAAGCGGTCGGGCGAGCCGCTTGCCCATTCGAGCAGCGAATAGCGCTTGCCGACCGAGGTTATAACGCCTGTTGGGAAGTGGTGCGACGGGGAGATGTGGATTATGTTCGCCTTGATTTTTTTCAGAAATTCGATGTCAATCCCGTCGCTCAGAACGGGAATTCTCTCGCATTTTATCCCGTAATTCGCGTAAATCTCGGCGATTTTCGAGTAGCCCGGCTCCTCGACCGCGAAAACGTAGTTGTTCCCGAACAAAATGTTCATCAGCATATAGAGGTACTCCGAGCCCGCGCCGATGATGATTTGCTCGGGGGCGGCGGAGATGTTGCGGAATTGCTTGAGGTGGTGAGAAATCGCGGCGCGCAGCTCGTACACGCCCTCAAAGGACGGTTTTTTGAGCAATCTGGTCTGGTTGCCGGAGAGTTCTTCGCGCATCAGCTTAGCCCAGATTGTGAATGGGAACAGCTTGTTTTCATCATCACTTGACCGTGAAACGGGCGGCAAATGGCTTTGTTCTGCGGTTTTATCGGCGGTAAAGCTCACGCCGAGTTTCTCGGCAAAGTAACCCTTCTGCGGAACTGACCTTATGTAACCTTCCGCAATCAACTGGTTATATGCGTTTTCAACGGTGATGACGCTCACACCGAGATTTTGCGCAAAATTCCTCTTTGACGGCAGCTTTTCATCGGCTTTGATAGCTCCCGCCTCGATATCATCTTTGATTTTCGTGTAAATCTGAACGTAAAGCGGCTCGGAGTTCGATTTGTCCAGCTCATAAGTTATCATATAAAATCAGCCTTTCTGGTATTATAAAAATAGTCTGTTTTGAATATTGAAATATGACCACATCTTGATTATACTATGTTTATACGCAAAAGTCAACAATTTTTTTATATATCGGAGGAAAATAAAATGAGCGAAAATCGTTATCAGCTGAACAAAGAGCTTGCGCAGATGCTCAAGGGCGGCGTAATTATGGACGTAACCACACCTGAGCAGGCGAAAATTGCCGAAGCAGCGGGTGCTTGCGCGGTTATGGCACTGGAGAGAATCCCCGCGGACATTCGCGCAGCGGGCGGCGTTTCGAGAATGAGCGACCCCGCGATGATTAGAGGCATTCAGGAAGCGGTTAGTATTCCCGTAATGGCGAAGTGCAGAATCGGTCACTTTGCCGAGGCGCAGATTTTGCAGGCAATCGAAATTGACTACATCGACGAGAGCGAGGTTCTTTCGCCCGCAGACGATGTTTACCACATCAACAAAAACGAGTTCAAGGTGCCTTTTGTATGCGGCGCGAAAAATCTCGGCGAAGCTCTCCGCAGAATTTCCGAGGGTGCTTCGATGATCAGAACCAAGGGCGAGCCCGGCACCGGCGATGTAATCCAGGCGGTTCGTCACATGAGAATGATTCAGAGCGAAATCGCGCAGCTTGCGTCCCGCCGCGAGGACGAGCTTTTTGAGGAGGCAAAGCGCCTTCAGGTTTCGTATGATTTGGTGAAATTTGTTCACGACAACAAGAAGCTGCCCGTTGTAAACTTTGCGGCAGGCGGCGTGGCAACTCCTGCGGACGCTGCTCTTATGATGCAGCTCGGCGCTGAGGGCGTGTTTGTTGGCTCGGGTATCTTCAAGTCCGGCAACCCCGAAAAACGCGCGCAGGCGATTGTCAAAGCGGTAACGAATTACGATAAGCCCGAAATGCTTGCAGAGCTTTCTGCAAATCTCGGCGAAGCGATGGTCGGCATCAACGAGCAGGAAATCGCGTTGCTGATGGCGGAAAGAGGAAAGTAATGGTTGCAATTTTAGCCGTACAGGGCGCATTTATCGAGCACGCGCACGCTCTTGAAAAGCTCGGCGTTGAGTACAAATATCTGCGCAACAAAGCGGATATCACGCCCGATATCGACAGGCTGATTTTGCCGGGCGGCGAGAGCACAACGCAGCGAAAGCTGCTCAAAGAGCTTGAGATGCTGGAGCCGCTTAAGGCGCTGATTGAACGCGGCGCGCCGGTTTTGGCAACCTGCGCGGGGTTGATTTTGCTTGCGGAGAAAATTTCGAGCGGTGAAGAGCCTGTTTTCGGTACTATGCCGATTGAGGTGTGCCGAAACGCCTACGGACGCCAGCTCGGGAGCTTTTCCACGGTTCAGAATATCGGCGAGGTCAAGGACTTCCCGATGCGGTTTATTCGGGCACCGTTTGTGGAAAAGGTGCTGAGCAACGAGGTTGAGGTGCTCAACGTCACCGATGACAGAATAACGGCAGTCAAGTACAAAAACCAGCTCGGCTTGGCGTTCCACCCGGAATTGACCGAGGATTTGCGCTTGCATAAAATGTTTATGGATATGTAAAAATTCCGCGCGGGAAGCATCTGCGCGGATTTTTTTCCGAAAACGCGAACCCTCCGACTGAATTTTCCGTGCGGAATTAGGCTAAAAACAATCTACTCGGCTTGGCGTTCCACCCGGAATTGACCGAGGATTTACGCTTGCACAAAATGTTTATGGATATGTAAAAATTCCGCGCGGGAAAAGCACCTGCGCGGATTTTGTTTATTTACCGAAAACGCCGAGCCCCTCCAGCAGAATTTTGATGCCAAGGAGAATTAGGATAACGCCGCCGACAAATTCAGCTTTTGACTTGTATTTTGTCCCGAAAAGGCTGCCGATTTTGACTCCCGCCGCCGAGAAAACGAACGTGACGATGCCGATAAAAAGTATCGCGGGAACGATTGCCACATCGAGAAACGCGAAGGTAACTCCGACAGCAAGCGCGTCAATGCTGGTTGCAATCGCGAGAAGAAGCATTGCCTTGAATTTCATCGAAGCGCCGCCGCCATCGTCCTCGTCCTTGCTGAGCGCCTCTTTAATCATATTTCCGCCGATTATCGCCAGCAGCGCGAACGCAATCCAGTGCGAAAAATTCGACACGAAATCTGAGAAACCTCTGCCGAGGAAGTACCCGATAAGCGGCATAAGCGCCTGAAAACCGCCGAACCACGCGCCCGCGATAACCATGTGCTTCCACTTGATTTTGCCGAGGGAAAGTCCCTTGCAGATTGACACGGCGAACGCGTCCATCGACAGTCCGACCGCCAGAATAAAAAGTTCGATAATGCTCAAATTTATCCGTCCTTTCGTTGTCTGCGGATAAAAAAAGACCCGCAGACAGTTTTACACCGTCTGTGAGTCTTGTCGTTAAAGCAAATTGCTCGTAAACATTACCGGGCGTTACGCCATTATGTCGATAAGTGCCGCGGATATCCCGCCGACTACTCCCCCATAGAGATTGCTTATATTTTACCACAGATTGCGGGTTTTGTCAAGCGGTTTTGTTGAATTTTGTCGAAAAAAGTTCAAGCGACAATCCGGTAGTTGCTTTTTGAGGTGAGAATATAGGCGAGAACGTAAACCGCGGAGTAAAGCAAGAAGCAAATGACCGCAACCAGCGCGAGAAATCCCACGTCCATATTGCCGAACAGCATCAGCAGCTTTACAATCAGCGGGAACGCAAAAGCTATATGCACGCCGGCGGCGAGAAGCGGCGTGAAGAAAAGTGTGAGCACTTGCGAGTTTATCGACGAGCGGATTTCGGCTTTTGTCATACCAACCTTTTGGAGAATTTCAAACCGCGACTTGTCCTCGAAACCCTCGGTAACCTGCTTGTAGTACATTATCAGCACCGCCGCCAGTACAAACACGATACAGAACAGCACTCCAAGGAAGAACAGCCCGCTGTACATCGCGAAGACCTCGCTTCGGGTATTGCTAACCGTTTCGTCGGACATACGGGTTTCTTCGAGATAGAGCTTTCCGTCAATTTCTTTGACACGGTGTTCATCGGCAAATTCATCTGCCTTGTGAAAAGCTTTGCTTTCTATATCGTCCATAACTTGGTCGTTACAGTCAAGGTTTGTGCCAAAATAATAGAACATAGACGGCTCATGCGCGTAGTACACTTTTTCGTCCGGCTCAAACTCATTCATATCAATCTCATCGAGGGTGTGGAAAACTCGCGGACCAACTCTGTAATATGTGTGCTTGTTTTCCAGCCTCCGCTGATACTGCGTTTCAAAGTCCTCGTCGTTGATAAAAGCATAGCGGTTATGAACAGATTGCGGGTCAGAATAAGCAAGCTCGTTCAGATGGTCTCCGTCCATAACAACAAAATCGTCAACCGTACCCACGCACTTCAGATACTCGGTTTTGTTGTTTTTAACTGGAATTATCTCGCCGTTTTCG